>DSBT01000346.1 GCA_011045915.1 Mesotoga infera | reverse complement strand
TGCAACAACAAAGATTATATTCAACTGAAGTTAAAGCCGTGTTTTTACTTTATGACGCCAAGTTCCTTCCCGATCAGTTCGAACTTGGAGACTGCAAAGTCCAGATCCTTCCTCGAGTGAGAAGCGCTTATCATGACTCTTATTCTGGCCTTCCCCTTGGGAACGGTTGGGAAGCCGATCGAACTTGCAAATATGGACTCTTCAAAGAGCCTTTTCGAGAACGTCGAGGAAAGCTTCGCATCGTAAAGCATCACAGGAGTTATCGGAGTCTCACTATGTCCCGTATCGAAACCGAGCGCCTTGAGCTGATCCTTGAAATAGCCTGCATTACTCCACAGCGTCTTGACCAGTTCGTCAGATGAAGAAAGCTTCCTTACGGCCGCGATCGCGGCTGCAGTTTCGGCCGGAGAGAGGGAGGAACTGAAGAGAAACGGGCGTGCCTTCTGCTTCAGATAATCAATCAGTGTCTTCTTGCCGGCGACAAAACCTCCCACTATTCCAAAGGCCTTCGAAAGAGTTCCGACCTCGATATCTACGCTTCCATGCAATCCGAAGTGGTCGACTATGCCCCTCCCATGGCTTCCGAGAACACCTTCGCCGTGCGCATCGTCGACCATCAAAATAGCACCGTACTTGTTCGTCTTTTCGACAATCTCGGGCAGTGGAGCAAGATCACCGTCCATCGAAAAAACACCGTCCGTTATTACCAGCTTTCTCCTGGCCCCGTCGGACTCGGCCTTTCTCAGCTGAGTCTCCAGGTCATTCACATCCTTATGCTTCCAGACATATCTCATGGCTTTTGTCAGCCTAACTCCGTCAATTATGCTTGCATGGTTCAGTTCATCGGAGAGAATAGCGTCCTCTTCGCTAACAATCGGAGCAATTACCGACTGGTTTGCATTGAAGCCCGACTGAACAACCAGCGTGGATTCGACTCTCTTGAACTTTGCCAGTCCCCTTTCGAGCTCGTTGTGCAATTCGAGCGTTCCCGCGATCGACCTAACGGCTCCAGGTCCAATCCCCCACTTTCTTATGCCGTCGATCGCCGCCTCCTTGAGCTCTTCGTCGAAACACAGTCCAAGGTAATTGTTGGAACACATGTTAAGAACTCTCTTCCCCTCGATGTTCAGCCAGGCGCCTTGAGGCGATTCGAGTGTCCTTATCTTGACAAGCAGACCCTTCTCCTCAAGCTCCTCCATTTCCTGTTTAAGAACATCAAAATCAAACATCTAAACACCTCCGACAAGTCAATTCAGAATTCAAGGATTACCTTTCCGGAAATACCTCTCTTCATGACATCAAAACCCTCTTCGAATCTATCTGCGGGAAGAATGTGCGTGACGACAGGCGAAAGGTCGATTCTACTGTTCTTAAGCAACTGAGTCGCGACCTGCCAAGTCTCGAACATCTTTCTACCCGTAATACCGTACATTGTTAGACCCTTGAAAGTGAACAGCCCGTTTATATCAAATGATAACTCACCGGGAAAGACTCCAAGAAGAGAAACGACGGCCCCGTTAGTAAGACTCTGAAGACCCTGAATGAAGGCCGTAGAGTTTCCCGACATCTCGAGAAGAACATCGGCTCCGTTGTCTTCGGTAAGGGCTCTCACTCTGGAAGGAAGATCCTCTTCTGTCGGATCGATCACTATATCGGCTCCCATCTTTCTCGCCAGATCCTTTCTGAACTCCTTGATCTCAGACACGAATACTTGAGCCGCCCCTGCAACCTTCGCCACCGCTACCGCCATCACTCCGATAGGTCCGGCCCCGGTAATCAGGACATTCTTTCCGGTGAGATCTGTTACGAGCGCAGTGTGAACGGCATTGCCGAAGGGCTCCATTATCGAAGCATATTCCGGAAGGATTGAAGGATCTACCTTCCACAAGACAATCTCGGGAACCCTCACATATTCTGCGAAGACTCCGTCCCTGTGCACACCGAGAATTTGCATGTTCTTGCATATATGCATCTTGCCGGTCCTGCACTGAAGGCATTTCTGACACGGTATGTGGGTCTCGGAAACCACCAAGTCTCCTACAGCGACCGATGTGACATTATCACCAATTTTTACCACCTGTCCAGTGAACTCGTGTCCTCCTATCTGTGGAGGACGGATCCTCTTCTGAGACCATTCATCCCACTTGTAGATGTGAATATCGGTACCACAAATTGAAGCTCGTTTGACTTTCACCAGAACATCGTGTGGACCAGGTTCTCCAGGTACTGGAACCTTCTTTAGAATAAGTCCTGGTCCCGGACTTTCCTTTACGATCGCAATCATAGTTTCCGATTCCAATTCAATTACCTCCTTCTGGTTGTCGTTACAAGTTGTAAGTGTACACTCAACTTCCTGTTTTTAAAACCTCCCTATCATGTACCAATCAACAATTATGGACACTGGTAGCCTTCAATTGCTCGATACTCACAATTGAGTTACCCTAAGGCTTTTAGAAATACAAATGCGAATCGAACCAGATCCTTTTGAAAAGCCAAAGAAATTCGACCGATTCGCAGTCTTCAAATAAATAAGCTGGACACACAATTATCAGATTTACGGTAAATAACGTCCACGGTTCTAAACTTCTCCATATAGATTCTCGGTTCCATAACTGACCTATTCTAGCAAACTTGGCTCACGAATCGTTCCTAACCTTTTGGTCCTCAATTTTTAGTATTCCTAGCGAACTTGTCCAATGGCCATCCCCTATCAGCCGTAATTAACTGAGAAGACCATTTTTGGGAATCGGTTTTGAAGGAATCGTTATGGTATGATCGCAATGGAAGTTTCTATGTTGATCATATTCAGTAGTCAATTGTGTTTATTGCAGCTCAAAGTCTGCTGAAGTGAACCTGGAATTGGCACTTGTCGTCTCAACAAATGTAATTGACGTTTTCGCTCGGTACTGTGTAACTTGTTTAGCATGAAAGCCTTTCTTGTATGCGCAGGCAGTTTGTGTTCGATCATTCTATTTCTGCGCTTAATGTTGTGCATTAGCATATTGTGGGTGATCTCAGCTCTAGATGTTAGTAGGCAATCACAATTGTGGAGGTGAGGTTAGTGAAGAGATTTCTAGTTCTGGCAGTTGTTATGATGTTGGCTTTAGCGATGTTTGCTGTTGATCCAATCGTTATTGGTGTTTTCGAGCCTATGACTGGTCCTTACGCTGCCGGCGGGCAGCTCACTATGGAGGGAATTACCCTTGCGGCCGAGCAAGTGAAGGAGGTTCTTGGAAGGCCTGTAGAACTGGTTTTGGTCGATAACAAGAGCGAGAAAGTCGAAGCATCCAACGCAGTTTCTAGGTTGATTCAGTTCAACAAAGCATCGGTAATTATCGGTAGCTACGGAAGCGCCGTTGCAATACCAGGTAGCGAAGTGGCCAATGCGGCAGGAGTTCCGATGATCGGATGTTCACCGACGAACCCGCTGGTAACTTTGGGCAAGGAATATGCTTTCAGAGTCTGTTTCATCGACCCCTTCCAGGGAAGCGTAATGGCAAAGTTCGCGGTTGAGGACTTGGGTGCGAAGACCGCCGTTATCATTCAGGACATTGCTTCAGACTATTCAGTCGGGCTTTCCCATTACTTCCAAAACTCTTTCAAGAGCCTTACTGGTGATAACAAATCGATAACAGGTGTCATTTCTTACCAGACCGGAGACCAGGATTTCACCGCACAGCTTGCGTATGCCCAGGGAAAAAATCCAGACGTGGTTTTCATTCCCGCAGCGTCTTACGGAGAGGCTGCACTTATCATCAAACAGGCTCGTGAACTGGGAATTCAATCTCAGTTTCTTGGCGGAGACACGTGGGAAGTTCCAGAGTTTCTGCAGGTCGGTGGAGCGTCGGTTGAAGGCAGCTACTTCAGTACGCACTTCGACGTGGCAGTAGCACCGACTCCAAAAGCGGCCGAATTCATAGATGCATTCAAAGTCAAGTATGGAGTCGAACCTAGTGCGTTCGCGGCTCTTGGATATGATGCATTCATGTTGGCAATTGATGCCATTATAAGAGCTGATTCTGCCGTTCCCGAGGACATTAAGAATGCGCTTAGGGCAACAAAGAACTTCGAAGGTGTCACAGGATATATTAATATCGACGTAAACGGTGATGCAGTAAAGGATGCAATAGTTAGGGTCGTTAAGGATAATGCATTCGAGTTCGTGAGTGTTGTGAAACCCGCCGAGTAGATAAAATCAGTTCAGCAGGATTCATGAAGTGTGTTACTAGTAGTACGCAGGCGGAGTTGTCTCGCCTGCGTACTACTAAATCGTAGTTTATAAAAGGCGGTGGAGTGATGAGTCTTGATGCTTTCTTTCAGCACCTTGTGAACGGGATCTCTTTGGGCTTTATTTTTGGACTTATTGCTATAGGTTATACTCTTGTTTATGGAGTAGTAAAGTTAGTCAATTTTGCCCATGGCGAAGTGTTCATGATGGCTGCCTTCTTTGTCTTCTTCGGATTCACGTTGTTCTCAATGCCTTGGTGGCTTGCGGTCGTAATTGGAATAGCCTTGACTATGGTTCTTGGGGTTGGAATAGAGAGAATTGCGTACAGACCACTGAGAAATGCTCCGAGAATATCTTCTCTTTGTGCTGCTATAGGTATGTCCTTCTTGCTCCAGAATCTGGCGGTGGTCATGTTTGGAGGAAGGCAGAAGTCTTTCTATGTTCCCCCGTTTCTTGCCACGACCATAAATGTGGGTGGAGTAAAAGTACAAGCCGTTACTGTTGCTACGATAGTGGTTTCCGGCATTGTTCTCGTAATTCTAACCTTCCTTATTAATCGCACCAAGATGGGCCTTGCAATGAGAGCGCTGTCAGTTGATTTTGATACAGCGAAACTAATGGGCATTAATGTGAACAGAACAATTGCGTTCACATTTGCTCTTGGTTCAGCATTAGCTGCGTTAAGTGCAATACTGTGGGCTCTTCGATATCCTCAGATTTGGCCTTTCATGGGTTTCTTTCCCGGTTGGAGAGCGTTCACTGCGGCTATTATTGGAGGTATTGGAAGTGTTATAGGAGCATTATTTGGAGGATTCATGCTGGGAATGATAACCATATTGCTGGTAGCTTTCTTTCCTGCAGCGGCAGGTTACAGAGACGCAATAATCTTCGTATTGTTGGTTGTTATCTTGCTTGTGAAACCTACCGGAATATTCGGTGAGAAGATGAGTAGGTGAGTGATTGTGAATAAAAAGACTAAACTTATCCTAACGATAGCGAGTGTTTTGGTCTTCCTGCTGTTGATAGGACTGGCTGAAAGTTTTCTGGATCCGTTCTTGAGAAGAATTCTGAACGTTGCGGGAATATACGTAATACTAGCGGTGAGCCTTAATCTTATTAATGGATTCACCGGGCAGTTCTCCCTCGGGCATGCTGGGTTCATGGCAATAGGTGCTTACACGGCTGCCTTGCTGTACATGTCGCCAGCGCTGAAAGCGATGAACTTCTTCATACAGCCATTGATTTGGCCACTTAGTGAGATACAGATCCCGTTTTTCTTTGCGTTGATTGTTGGTGGTGCTGTTGCTGCGGTTGCGGGCTTTGCTGTTGGTGCTCCTTGTTTGAGAGTTGGAGGAGATTACTTAGCAATAGTCACGTTCGGCTTCGCTGAGATCATTCGCGTAATACTGAATAATTTACAGGGTATCACAAACGGGCCTTTAGGACTAAAGGGACTGCCAACTTATACTAATCTTTGGTGGACCTGGGGTTGGGCACTTTTCACAATATACTTCATTAAGAAACTGGTTGATAGTAGTTACGGAAGAGCACTGAAATCAATCCGAGAAGACGAAGTTGCGGCTGAGGCTATGGGAATAAACCTATTCAAGCACAAGACATTAGCCTTTGTTGTGGGCGCATTCTTTGCTGGAATTGGTGGAGGACTACTTGGCAGTCTTCTTATGACAATTGATCCGAATTCCTTCAATATAAATCTTACTTTTCAGATCGTTATGATCATTTTACTCGGCGGTTTGGGAAGCATAACGGGAAGTATTGTAATGGGTGTGACTTTCGCATTCTTGATGGAATTCCTTAGGTTTGTTGAGTCGCCGATGAATGTTTTTGGTATGGTGATTCCTGGAATTGCCGGAATGAGAATGCTCATATTCGCGGTCATTCTTGTCATTACTGTCATATTCTTCAGACGAGGTCTTTTTGGACAGAAAGAGTTTTCTTGGGATTGGTTTTCCAGAACAGGAAGGAGGAATCCTGAATGAGTCTACTGAAGCTAGAGAAAGTTACCAAGAGATTCGGTGGACTCACTGCTGTTTCGGATTTCAATCTGGACCTTGAAAAAGGAGAGCTCGTTGGACTTATTGGACCAAATGGAGCTGGGAAGACTACTATATTTAATCTTATAACGAACACTTATATGGTGAGCGAGGGTAAAATCTCTCTCGACGGCAAAGACGTAACGGGAATGAAAACCGACAGGATAACAGCTGTAGGAATAGCTAGAACGTTCCAGAACATACGACTCTTTTCGGAACTCTCAGCGTTTGACAATGTGAGAACAGCCTGTCATCTGCGCCTCAAATCCTCTGTGCTTTCAGCAGTTTTTGGCTTGCCTGGTTACAGGAAAGAGGAGACAGAGATAGAGCACAGGACAAAAGTTCTGCTTAATACGCTTGGCCTGGAGAAGTACGAGAAGGATCTCGCCGGATCGCTTCCCTATGGGCTTCAGAGAAAGCTAGAGATAGCGAGAGCCCTTGCGACAGACCCGAAAGTGTTGCTGCTGGACGAACCCGCTGCAGGAATGAACCCCGAAGAGACACTGGCACTGGGAGCATTAATATTGAGAATAAGGAAGGAATTCAACTTGACGGTTCTATTGATAGAGCATGATATGAGTCTTGTGATGAGTATCTGTGAGAGGATAGTTGTTCTCGATCACGGTGTAACTATCGCACGCGGGCTACCAAAAGAGATTCAGAATAATCCGGAAGTTATTACAGCTTACCTTGGAACGGGTGATTTGTATGCTTAAAGTTGTAAATCTAAACGTATACTACGGAGGTATTCACGCCCTGAAGGGAATTTCTTTCAACGTTGAGGAAGGCAAAATCGTAGCCCTTATTGGAGCAAATGGAGCCGGCAAGTCCACTACGCTGAGAAGTATATGCGGACTCAAGAAGGCTAAGGAAGGAGAAATAACCTTCAAATCCGATGTCATAACTAACAAACCTACGAACGATATCGTGAAATCCGGAATGACTCTCGTCCCAGAGGGTAGGAGGATATTTCCAAATCTCACAGTAACCGAAAACCTGATGCTAGGAGCTTTTTTGAGAAAAGATAAAGACGAGATTGCAGAGGACATCGAATGGGTGAACACACTTTTTCCAAGGTTGAGAGAGAGAAAGGATCAAAAAGGTGGGACTCTTTCAGGCGGAGAACAACAGATGCTGGCGGTAGGTAGGGCTCTCATGTCGAGACCGGATCTGCTGATGTTGGACGAACCCTCTCTTGGACTTGCACCTGTAATTGTTGGGGAAGTGTTCAAGGTCATTCGTAAGGTACACGAGGAAGGCAAGACCATTCTGTTGATAGAACAGAATGCTTTGGGTGCCCTTAAGTTAGCTGATTACGCGTATGTTCTTGAAACCGGAAGAATAGTTCTTGAAGGTAAGGGCGAAGAGCTACTGAACAACGAACAGGTGAAGAAGTCTTACCTGGGCGGTTAGTTTTGTCTGGAGAGATAGTTTTAGGGAGTTTACCCCTGGTGAAATTCTGAGTAAAGCATGAATTTTTATCCAGTTACCTGACTTATTTTGGGGATCGGCACGGAATTCGAGTTGGCTGAGATTTTTTGTCTTGATGATGGAGTATTACCGTGAATTCTTTGCCAGTGCTGCGGAGAGTTTATTCATCCTTCGGTAGATTCTTGCCGAATCCGGGCACCTTTTCCCGATCTTCTTATAGCTATCCTTTAGCCTTTGAACATATCGATATCGATTGCTCATTCATGAGAACCTCTTTTGTTTAGAATGGAGTATCACCATCTGATCTATGCGTGTGATAGAAGTCTTCAAAGTCTTCTGTCCGGCAAATTTGTGAAGCGGCTGACGGTCACTTCGGTCGATCCGCTTTTCAGAGGGGGTGATCGTTTCAAAGACAGACTGAGAGATTTGAGAAAGTGTGACACAGGGAAATTTCCGAATCATCTTTTGTGTTGTGTTTACCCAAGGAGGTGGACCATTGTGAGGTTTAAGCTTGTATTAATTGTTGCTATCGTTGCGATGTGTGTTTCCGCACTAGCAGTGACAGTTCCGACTTTCGACTGGACTGCGAAAGCGGACGAGGTTCCCGCTGCTGCACTAATGCGTGATTTCTCGGTTGATTATCCTGAGACACATCCACTTGTAGAAGGCGTTTTCGATTGGGAGCACTACTTCACGTATGAAGAAGCTGTTTACTGGTGTCTTAAATGGGCCGAAGATTTTCCCGACCTGGTAGATGTCTATACCGTCGGCGAGTCCTTTCTCGACATCCCCATCTACCAGATAACGATCACTAACAAGGCTACCGGCAAGGACACCGACAAGCCCGCGATGTTCGTTGCTGGCAACAGGCACGCGGGTGAAGTCACGGCCAGAACTGCAACCATGCTCTTCGCATATGATCTGATAAACGGATACGGCAAAGATGAAGAAATCAGCTATCTTGTTGACAACTTTACGTTTTACGTACGTCCCACTGAGACCCTGATGGAGGTCAGCTGTATCTTACGACACCGTACACTCTCAGATCAACCGTCCGCCCTATGGACAACGATGGCGACGGTCTCTTCGACGAGGACAACGGACCTGATCTGAACGGCGACGGTTTCATAAGGCAGATGAGGATATACGTCGGCGAAGGCGAAGGCAACTACATAATCGATCCGATAGATCCTTTGGGCAGGGTAATGACCAACGTTGGAACCGGTAAAGGCGATTACCTGGTCCAGACAGAAGGCATTGATTCAGATGGCGACGGTAGAATTGGAGAAGACGGACCTGGCGGTCTCGATCTTCACAGAAACTACCCCGAGAACTGGAGACCAATGGCCGAAGCTACCGGCAGAGGTTACACGCAGGGCGGAGCCGGCGAATATCCACTTTCCGAAACCGAAATGAGAGCTATGTTCCTGTGGATGGTAACTCATCCGAACATCTCGATAGTTCAGTCAATGGATACTTCCGTTCCGATGCACCTGAGACCACCGTCAACCAGCAGAACAGATGAGGCCATGTACTACACCGACAACGACTACTACTTGAAGTTCGATACTGATGGAGTCAAGGAGTCTGGGTACGCATGGGCCGGTGACGTGTTCTGGACCTACAGCAACAGAAGGCGAATTGAAAGAGGACAAGATTGGTGAGTAGCCCAGGGGGATTTCACCCCCAGGCTCTCTCAGAACCGGACTTGAACCTCTCAATTCATCCGGCTCCCATTATCCAGCCGCATAGAGTATCCCCATTGTCCAATATGCAAAGGA
>DSBT01000345.1 GCA_011045915.1 Mesotoga infera | reverse complement strand
CGGAGTTCTGCTTTCCTCTGAAAGAACTGCTCAACCAGAGATGAAGAAGGCTTCCTTCACTGAAATAGAGCTTTCGGGAGTGCTCCTTCCTGTGACTCGTTGACACCAATAATCATTGATGGTAAAGTTTTATTGCTGGCCGAGGTGGTGGAACTGGCAGACGCGGCGGACTCAAAATCCGCTGGGGTTGAGAGCCCCGTGCGGGTTCGATTCCCGCCCTCGGCACCAGAGGAAGGCTAAGCCTTCCTCTTTTCGTTGAATACTGCGCTCGCTGTACTTTTCCAAGTGTGGAGGTGTTCGGTTGAGATTTCTCGATTTTGATCTTCAGGAAACAACCCTGATTTCTGCGGCCAATGAGCTTATTCAGCGAACACAATCAGGCTTAAGATCACACGTACTCACCTTGAATGCTTTGATCGCATATGAATACATCCACAACTTGGAATACAAGAATGCCCTTGAGACTGTGAACTACGTTGTGCCAGATGGGAGTGGAGTCCTGAAAGCAATTAGACTCATTTCGAAAAAAAGAGTGGAAAGGGTCCCCGGAATTGATCTGATGCTCAAGATCTGTGAGCTGTCTTCTGAAACTGGTTTAAGGATATTCCTTTTGGGCTCGAAGGAGAACATTGTTACAAAGACCACTGAAAAACTGAAACAAAGATTTCCACTAATCGATATTGCGGGGTATCACAGCGGCTTCTTCAAGCAAGAGGAAAGTGATACAATCGTCTCAGAAATAAATTCTTCATCTGCGGATATTATATTTGTTGGTATGGGCGTTCCTAAACAAGATATTTGGATTGCGGAAAACATTGATAAGCTTCATGCGGGTGTTCTGATGGGTGTCGGGGGATCTTTTGATGTTATTTCCGGCGATCTGAAGAGAGCCCCTTTGTGGATGCAAAAGGCCGGACTTGAATGGCTATACAGGATAGTTCAAGAACCGGGGAAGCGGCTAAAGATTATCCCTAAACTTATGAGTTTCGAAACTTACGTTGTCAGATCTTACTTCAAATCAAGAAGAGGTGGTTCCAGATGATCGTAACCAACGTTTTGGCATTCACAAATGATCTAAAGAACCCTCTTGTGGATGATGCTCTGATTAGATTTGAGAATGGGGAGATTACTTTCGTAGGACCGAGGAGAGAGTACAGCATCCAGGAGGATGAAGAGATAGTTGACGGCGAGAAGGGCATCCTTCTGCCTTCAATCTTTAATGCTCATTACAGTATGTATTCAAGTATTTCTTCGTACCCCTTGAGACTTCTGAAAGATGCTCAAACAGGAAGGAATTTCTTCGGCAATCTGCTTAAATCAGGCACGAGTGAGGTCAATTCTTCTCTTGTCAGACTTTCTGCCGAAATAGCCGTATTGAAGTCAATAAGAAGCGGTTCAGTTGCGATCAGCGGTCCGGTAATTGATCATCCTGATATCGACCCGGCGTTTTACAGACAGCTTTCACAGAAGTATGGTGTTTATCTCGCCGTCGGACCTGTATTGACTGATGAGACAATAGATGAGGTTTCCGCGCGCTGGGAGAATGTCTCTCGTGACTCTTCTTTCTGCCCTATTGCTTATGTAAGTGGACTTGCCACCTACGGCGAAGAAGCTCTTTTCAAACTCAGGAGTCTCTACGAAAAAGGGATGAACTTGAATCTGTTCATATTCGACATGAAGCAGGATAATGAGATTTGCCTTTTCAAATGGGGGGAAAGCCTTGTCGAAAGATTGCTGAAGAACGGGATACTCGTCCCTGAATGTGGAGTTATTTACGGCGGAAACCTCAGCGAGACCGATATGGACATAATCTCTTCAAGGAGAATCTTCGTCACGAAATCACTGAGATCCGAAATGTATGCGGGAACCTTCAAGCCAAACATAGCAGACCTCCTCGGAAGGGGGATGCAGGTCTGTATAGGCACTGGATTTGTCGGATCTGACATGTTGGGAGAGGCCAAAGAAGTTCTTCTAACTGAACGTTACCACAGGGGCTTTGAGAATTCCGTTATCGACTATGAGATAAGGAAAACGCTTTTTGACAACAACTACAAGTTGTTTCAAAGATTCTTCGGAAAGCGAACCGGAGTGCTTAAGGAAGGCTACTCGGCCGATCTTATTCTGTCAAAGTCGTCTCTGGATCTCGAGAAATTTGACCCTCGTCTGCCCACAACACTTCAATTGATTCTGAAGTCCTCGTTTGACACGAATTTTGAGAAAGTTTGGAACTCAGGGGAATTGATCATGGACAAAGGAGTCCCACAGAGGATATCCAGGAAAGAACTCAGGGATCTGACAAAGGAGCTTAGAAACCTGGAATTGTGATTTCGCCGGATTTCTTGTAAACATCAATTGCGTGTCTTATTGCCGAGGCTCGTTTTTCGCCGATTCCATCTACGTCTTTAAGCTCATCCTCAGTACTCTCAAGAAGATTTGAGAAGGTGCCGAACTCCTTCCCCAGGTTTATGGCGACCTGCAGAGGTATTCTGGGGATATGTCTGGCAAAACGGATTCCTCTAGACCGTATGAAGTACTCCACTGCCTGAGAGGCAGTATTTATTTCGTATCCCATATGCCTAAGTACTACTCCAAAGCTGCTTATTTCCCTCTCACTTAGGCTCTTCATCTTTTCGTAGACTTCTTCCAGATTATCCTGATCGACTAACTCCTCACTGAAATCCAGAATGAGATTCTCTATTTCTTCATTAACATTCACGAGAATCTCGGCAAGCTGCATTGCGGGAAATCTGCCATGGTTACCAAGCTCGGCAATCGTGAAATCTGCCTCCTCGCATATCAGTACAACCATCAATCCCTTCTGAATAGTCTTCACTACATCAAAAAGAGTGAGTGAACCGGCGCGCTCCATGAACTCTATCCCCTGTAAGGCCTCAATAAAGGCTTCTTTGTACTTCTCCGCAGTTCTAATAGTCTGTGTGATCTTTGATGTAAGAGTCTCGACGCTGTTCAAAGTGTAGACGTAATCTCCAAGGAAGATTGTCATTGTGTTCCTTCTCTTTGATACAGCAACCAGCATCCTGCCGGTTTCTTTAGCCATTCTCTCCGCGGCACGGTGTCTCATACCTGTTTGATTAGTGGGAATAGTGTGATCGGGAATCAACTGAACATTCGCACCAACTATTGTTGTAAGGTCATCATCAACAACAATTGCTCCATCCATCTTGGCAAGCTCATATAGTTTGTTTGGATTGAACTGGCAGTTTAGAAGAAACCCTATTTGCATCAGCTGGCCGTACTTCTTGTAATCGTCAACAAAGAATATTAGGCCTCCCACGCTCGCATCCTGAATATCATCGAGAGCGTGGCGAAGCGGAGTTCCCGGGGCAATCTTCTTGATCTTTTCTATAAGTTCACTCCTTTCCACTCTTCATACCTCCGATGATTTTCAATAGTTGCTTTACATCTTTTATACCATTTCTTCCCTCTGGCGCAGCTATTCTTGAGAAAGAGGATTTTTTGGCCCTTTCGACTCTTCTCTCTGTCGAAGAAACGGAACGCACAGTTCCGTCCAGTCCAATCTCACCGAAGAAGGCTATGCCTTCAGGTATTGAGATGTCCGAATAAGAAGAAACCAAAGCGGCGGCAATAGCCAGGTCAACACCAGTATCCTCTATTTGGAGTCCTCCGGCAACGTTCAGATAGAGATCAAGACTGTCTAGAGGTATTCCAGCTCTCTTCGTCAGCACCGCGGTAACAAGAAGAAGCCTTTCAAGAGGCACTCCAGACGCAAGTCGCCTGGGAGTTCCATAAACCGGTTTAGAAACCAACGCCTGGACTTCTATTAGAAATGCCCTCGAACCCTCATAGATTACTGAGACCACATTGCCTGGCGCGCTTGTATAATCTTCCACAAAAAGACTGCTAATGTCGGATACTTCACGCAACCCTTCCGAGGTCATTTCGAAGACTGCAATCTCATCGGATGGGCCAAACCGGTTTTTCACAGTTCTCAAGAACCTGTATCCCGTCTTGCTCGATTCAAAGTACAGTACCGTATCGACAAGATGTTCAACGAGCTTCGGTCCTGCAATTTGCCCTCCTTTGGTTATGTGAGACACCATTAAAAACGGAATGTCCGATGATTTGGCCAAAGAAACAAGCATATTTGCACATTCTCTCACCTGCACTACAGAGCCTGGCAAGGAAGGTACGCTGGACATCCTTATCGTTTGCAATGAATCGACCACGACCATGCCGTATTTGTCAATTCCCGAAGCTTTCAGAGAGTCTATATCATTAGCCGAAACAACTTCGACTCGCTCCTTGTTTAAGAGATGAAGTCTCTCGGCTCTCAATCTCAGCTGGCGAACAGATTCTTCTCCCGATATATACAGAACAGGCTTTTCTCCTGCGATTAGATCGGAGAGCTGGAGCATGAGAGTTGATTTTCCTATTCCGGGCTCTCCACTGACTAGAATTGCACTCCCCGGGACAATACCTCCGCCAAGAGATCTATTCAGTTCTTCGATTCGAGTATCCATTCGCAAAGATTCATCGCCGTCAATTTCTGAAAGTGGCTTTGCTTCAAATTCAGCAGCGGTGGCTCTCTCCTCCTGATCGCTTTCGGCTGCAAAAGCGATCGCAGTATTCCATTCGTTGCAGGCCGGACATCGACCAAACCATGCGGGAGACTCATGGCCGCAAACATCACAAACATAGCTTCTCTTCTTTTTCATAGACGAACCCCACTATCTTGCTTTGACTGTCGTGTAAAAGGCCCGATATTTCATTAAGGGGGGCTTGAAACCGCCCCCCTTCAATATCGTTCGGAATTGATTATTAGGTCACTGCCTTAACTTCAGTTTTTTCATCTTTTTTCTTCTTGAAAACCAGAATCCTATTGTCAACCTCTGCGGTAATGAGATCTCCTTCCTGGAACCTTCCTCTGAGAAGCTCTTCAGAGAGAGGATCCTCAACATACTTCTGAATAGCTCTCTTCAGTGGGCGCGCTCCATAGACGGGATTGAACCCTTCGTCTACAAGGAAATCCTGGGCGGATTCCGACAGGACCAGCTTCAAATGCTTCTCCTTCAGCCTCTTTCTCATGTCGTTCATCAGTATATCGATTATCGACTTGATTTGAGGCTTGGTCAACTGATGGAAGACCACTACCTCGTCAAGCCTGTTGAGAAACTCAGGCCTGAAAGTCCGCTTCACTTCCTCAAGTACCGAGGTCTTCATAGCCTCATATTCCTTCTCTTCACGAATCGATTCTACGAAACCAATAGAAGACTTGGTTTTATTTATGAATTCTCCGCCAAGATTGCTGGTCATTATCACTATTGTGTTCCTGAAATCAACCTGTCTACCCTGCGAATCGGTGAGTCTGCCATCATCCATTATCTGGAGCAAGATGTTGAAAATATCAGGATGGGCCTTCTCGATCTCGTCGAACAGTATTACTGAAAATGGCCTCTTCCTGATTCTCTCCGTCAAGGTGCCTCCCTCATCGTAGCCTACGTAACCCGGCGGCGCCCCAATCAATCTTGAGACAGAAAATCTTTCCATGTACTCCGACATGTCAAATCTGACAAGCGCCTTATCCTCGCCAAAAAGATACTCGGCAAGAGCCTTTGCTAACTCGGTCTTCCCCACGCCTGTTGGGCCAAGGAAAAGGAAAGCTCCAATCGGTCTGTGAGGGTCTTTCAATCCGCTTCTTGCACGCCTTATCGATTTGGCTACCGCCGAAATGGCTTCTTCTTGAGAGACTATCCTCTCATGCAGAGCAGTTTCCAGAGTAAGAAGCTTTTCACTGTCGGTCTCTTCAAGCTTTCTGAGCGGTATTCCTGTCCAGTTTGAAACGATTTCTGCGACTTCATCGTCATCGAGGGTGACTATCTCAGAATCGACCCTGTTTCTCCATTCGCTATAACCATCCCTATACTTCTGCTGTATCAGACGCTCTTTTTCCTTCAGCTGGGCAGCCTTTTCATACTCCTGATCGGCCGCAGCAGTCTCTCTCTTTATCTTCAGGACTTCAATATCACCCTGCATCTTTTTCAACTCGTCGGGTATCGTTAGCTTTTGCAATCTTGCCCTTGAACCCGCCTCATCAATAATATCTATCGCTTTGTCTGGGAGGAATCTGTCGGAGACATATCTGTGCGACAATGTTACAGCAGCTTCCAGACCCTTTTCTGTGTAGCGCACCTTGTGGTGAAGTTCATACTTGTGCCTTATGCCTTTCAGAATCTCCACCGACTGTTCCGGAGTGGGCTCGGTTACGTAGATCTTCTGAAATCTTCTTTCCAGAGCGGCATCTTTTTCTATGTACTTTCTGTACTCATCAGGGGTCGTCGATCCTATGCATCTTATCTCTCCGCTTGCAAGAGCCGGCTTCAAAATATTGGCGGCATCGACGGCACCTTCAGCTGAACCTGCTCCAACTATCGTATGGACTTCATCTATGAACAAAATGATGTTTCCGTTGGACTTTACTACATGGATGAGCTTTTTCAGCCTCTTCTCAAATTCACCTCTGTACTTCGTCCCGGCTATTAGTGAAGCAACATCCAGTGCAAAAATCACCTTGTTCTTGAGTGTCTCGGGAACCTCTTCATCAACAATCATTTGTGCAAGTCCCTCAACGATTGCCGTTTTTCCGACTCCAGGTTCTCCTATCAAAACAGGATTGTTCTTCTTCCGTCTTGAAAGAACCTCCATCAGCCTCTGTCTTTCAATCTCTCTACCGACTATTGGATCTAGCTTACCAGCCTTGGCCATTGCAGTAAGATCCGTGCCAAAACCTTCCAGCTGCTTGATTGCTGAGCTCATAGTCGGGCTCTGCTGGACAAAGACATTCTCGGGCTGTTCGCCTCCTTCTTCCCAGTCACCTGTTATGTTTTCGATAATCTCTCTTCTCAGCTGCGATAGGTTTACTCCCATTTGTTTCAATATGTGGGCTGCGATACCTTCTCCTTCGCGAACGATCCCGAGCATTATGTGTTCCACATCAATCTTGTCTTGACCAAGCATTTTCGATTCATCATTTGCCAGCTCGATAACTCGTCTTGCTCTGGGTGTCATCTGCGGGGCTCCGACTACAGACTGATGTACGTTAGTCCCAACCATCGAAGTAACTTCTCTGGAGATTCTCTCGTATGTGATCGAGTAGTTTCTCAGAATCCTAGTTGTTTGCTCATTTTCGACTTTTATGATCGCTAGAAGGAGGTGTTCAGTTCCAACATAAGGGTGGCCGAGACTTCTGGCCTCGTCCTGGGCTGTCACAAAGACCTGGGCAGCGCCTTCGGAAAACTTGTCGAAATACATTCTAGTCACCTCCTGTTTGGCTTTCGCTTCTCTGTTAAAACCGATAAAGACTTCCTGATATCTTCATGCACTTGCTCTTCAGACTTTCTTCCATCTATGACAACGAATCTCTTGTGATTTTCTGCCATCAACCTCTCATATCCTTTTCTTACTCTTTCGAAAAACTCTAAACTTTCCACTTCTATTTTATCATTTTTCTTTTCTTTTCTCATCCGCGACATTGCTACATCTGCCGGCACATCAATGTATAAAGTAATATCCGGGACCGTGTTCCCCACGGCAAATGAATTCATGAACTCGACGACTTTCTGTCCGAGATCCCTACCAACTCCCTGATAGGCAACCGATGAATCCATGAATCGATCTGCTATCACCAATCTACCGCTCTCCAGAGCAGGTCTTATAACCTCCCTAACTATCTGTGCCCGTGCCGCCATGAATAGAAGCAGCTCAGACTCTGCACACAAGCGGAAGTCCTTATGAAGCAGCATCTGCCGGATCTCCTCGCCTGCGCTTGTTCCACCGGGTTCCCTGACTATAGTGAACTCCACACCTAATTGACTGAGATACTCAGCCAAAAGTTTGATCTGAGTGGTTTTTCCGCATCCGTCAATTCCTTCTATACTTACAAACATATCTTCACCTCATTCTTATGGGCGGTTCTACAACAATTTCAGATGATGCGCCCTTTCTCCCGCTTAATAGCACCAACTGTGCCTGTTTTTCGAAAGACCCGTACGCAAATCTCAATCTATGAATTCCCAGTCCTTCATCCTCCAGAAGACGTGCCCATTTTGTCAAGTCCCTCGGATGCAACAAAAAAAAGAACGCTCCTCTGTTCTTTAGAAAACTACCCGCGGCAGAGGCAAACACTCTTGCAGAATCCTGGTCAATACGTCTTGCGATGTTTCTTTTTTCGTCTGGACTTTCGAGACCGGAATGAACATAATGAGGGGGATTGGCTACAACTAGATCAAAGATCTCTCCTCTGTTCTCGCTAGAATATGTCCTGATGTCGCAGTTTATGAAACTGGTAAGCTCTTCGGTGCAATTGGCGCGAGCGTTCTTGATTGACACGTCGTAAAGATCTCTATCAATCTCCAGACCAGTTACTGACAGTCCAAATACCTTTGCCAGATAGATCGAAATTACTCCGCTGCCAGAACCCAATTCGAGTGCCTTCCTTGAGCCTTTAGGAGGGTTAGTGAACCACGATAGCAACAGAGTCCCGTGATTGATACGAGCATGAAGAGAGGTAAGGTCAAGATCGAGACACCCAAGAATTCCCGGATCAAAATCACGAAATTTCATCCCCATGATCAGTACACCTTAACGGAAGATTTTGCGTCTGAGATGATCTCGATAATTTCTTTGGCATCTTCTTGAATACTAAGTCTCGAAAGTCCCTTAAGGTCTATCATAACCTGCCCGGCTATCTCCAGTTCTTCAAAGTGCAACGAGGATGCTCCTGAGATCTCGATTTCAGTATCCCTTATTGAACTCCCTGCCAGTGACAGACTAGACGTCTTGTTGATTTCAATTTCCCCGGATTCGAAAAGCGAACCGACCACTTCAACGCGCGAGTGCATGACTACAATTGACTGCGAACCAAATGTACTCCTTGAAAGTAAGGCCGAGCCCAAATTACTGTATGTAAGATCTTTTCCAGAGAACTCGCTGAGGTGAACCAAAAGCTCTCTGACGTTTTCGACGAGGATTTCTCCATCGATTAGACTATTGTATATCTGAACTGTTCTGGCTCCGTTGATCTTCAAACCACCTGAGAATGTGCAGTCATCAAATACTACTACTGCCGCTCCTTCTACCAGTACTCTCGAATTGTTAAAATCCACGCTTCTAGCAATCAAGACGCCGTTGTTCGTAACTTCTATGGTTCCAGAAGAACCTCCCGGATTTACTGAAATCCTTTCCTTCCAACCTTCTAGATCGAGGACTCCACTCACTAGCAGAGTGTTTCCCTTCGGAATAGTAAGAGAAGAACCCGATTCGACTCTCATGACCGAATTGTCTCTTACTACAATATTCCCGTAGAATCTGTAATCGTTTCCCCCTACCAGCAGCGCATCCATTCCCAGGAAAGATGAGATGTACTCCGTGCTGAAACGTCTGAAGAAACTCTCTTTAGCAAAAACCGGAACAGAAGGCATGTAAATCTCGCTTTCGGAAGTGAAGGCGATTCTGTAAAGATCACCATTTTCAGATATGCTGTCCTTTGAAATTATCGACGATTTCTCTTCAGAATCGTGGCTGGAGAGAGTGATCCACTCGCCGTCCCTGTATCTCTGAAGTTCAACCAGACCTTCTGAAGTGGTCCACCTTGCGTTTCTTATGGTTCCTTCCTCAATATAGAGCTCGGGAAGATCGCGGGAAGTATTTCTAACAACCGTCAATTGTCTCGTTACTTCGGTTGTGTTGCCAGAAGAATCGCTTACTCTAAGGACCAGGGTGTTTGTGCGCTCCGGAATAGGGATCTCCGGTATCAACCTTGCTCCATCAAAAAGAAGGGGAATTCCACTCTCTTGAGCGAAGGCTATTATCTCAAGCTCTTCAGGACTGTCCCAGTCGTCGCGGATCTCGACTTGTATTGCCTCTCCTCTATACGGAAGGGCGAAGAAGAGCTTCACTTCCGGAGCAAAGTCCTCCGAAAGCTCAAGATCAACAATTGCAGGTTCAGAGCTTATCGTATCGGACATTGAGAACGCCTGGACAATATACTTCGTATCTCTCTCCACGCGGACAGAAAACACGCCGCTAGATGATCTGAAAGATTCACCATTTACCAGGATTCGATAGTCAGTTACCTTTTCGGAATCCTCTGCTCTGACAACGAGGGTCAGTAATCCTTGCGCGAGACTCCACCGTACGGCTGGCCTGCCCGGTGGTTCAAGATTGACGGTCACCTTAGCCGAGACCGGAGTCGTCAAAAATCTCTTACCCTCAATCAAAGTTACATATATCGAATGAGTTCCCTGTTCCTTCAATTCAAACGAAGCCTCAGTTCCTCTGAATTTCAACCCGTCATTCCCATCGACCGGTGGACGACCGATTGTCACAAGAAACTGAGGGAGCTCTCTGCCTGGTGCCGATATATTCAAATCCATGTTGCAGATCGAGCCTTTGCAGTCTATTTGCCTTATAAAAACAGAGTAATTTCCGCCGTCACTGCAGGCAGCTGCCAAAATGAGCAAAAGAGAAACAAAAACTATTCCGAAAATCCTCTTGATGTCCTTCACACTCCTATCTTAAGAAGAATAACATATCCTGATTAAACTGACTCCTAAATGTTGCCTGGAGGGAGAAAAAAAGATAGAATACTCTGGAAGAACTTTGAAAACTGTGAAGAGGGAGGTGCGAGAACTGAAGATAATAGCTGTGTTTGCGAGTACGGTAAACGGCAAGATATCTCTCTCCAACGAAGACAGAACGGAGTGGACATCAAAAGAAGACAAGAGTTACTTCAAATCCCTTACTTCAAGGGTCGGTGTAGTCATTATGGGCAGAAAAACCTACGATGCTATCGGAAAGGCGCTTCCAGGTCGGCTGAACATCGTTCTGACAAGAACTCCAGACAATTTCGAAGGCTCCGACAATCTGTTTTTTAGCTCAGCGACGCCGGAAAACATCCTGGAAGAACTTGAGAAAAAAGGTTATGAAGAAGTCTGTCTCATTGGAGGAGCAGAAACATTCGACCGGTTTGCAGATAAAGGGTTGGTGAGTGAACTCCATATTACTTTCGAACCAATTATCAGAAAGGGAATCAAAGGGCTGGGAGAAACCCTGGAGAGCGAAGTGCAACTGAAGTATAAAGAGTTTCGCGAATTGGGACAAGCGAGCCTTCTGATCTACGACGTTCTATGAATGGAGCGGGCGACGGGACTCGAACCCGCGACCCTCAGCTTGGGAAGCTGATGCTCTACCAACTGAGCTACACCCGCATTCAAGGAGATTCTATCATCCGAAGGAAACGCTTGTCAATTGCAAGAAAACCAGATTAATGTGGTTCAGGAATTTCTAAGCTCTTCAAAAGAGCTCTCCAGAAGATCCTTTGCAGAAGAAAAGTCGACGGTCGATATTAGACCAATCGCACCGAAAGTGTAGTCCTTATCTCTGTAAAGCTTTACATCGGCTTTTGGCAGCAATTCCTTTTCGTGTTTCTCTGAAAGAGTTCTAATGCTTTCCATGATCTTCGAGCAGAATTTCGATCTGCTAAGGATTCCACCAGTACCGACTACCGATCTTACAGCTGTAAGATCCTTTCCATAAGCAACTTCTATTCTTCCGGTCGGCCCATAAAGCTGTTTGATGCTTCCGGCATGTCTTCTTATCGAAGAGTCAAAACAGTAAGTGGCAAGTCTTACAGAGAAGGCTTCATCGACTGAGTTCTTTGGGTAAGGCGTCAAATTCTCAACAATGCTTTCCAGATCGGGAAATTCTTTTTCCAACTCACTTCTCCCAATATGCTCGATAACGTGACGGGCATTCACATAGATTCCGAGATCTCCTTCGACGGTCCTCTTTGCTCTTGGTTCCGGTGATGCCAGTATAGACTCAATTTCGGGATCTCCATCGGTAACTGAATCGACATCCGTGGTCGCCCCCCCAATATCAACAGCGAGCACATCGCCCTGAACATCAGAAAAGAGTTCTGCCGCGAGCATGACTGCCGCTGGTGTCGGAATAACCGGCTTATCAACCAACGAGTAAATCTTCTCCATTCCGGGACCCTTCACAATATTTCTCGAAAAGACCTCCCTGATGATCTTCCTGGTGGGTTCTACATTGAGCTCATCGATTCTTGGATACACATTTTCCACTATGTGAACATCTCTTCCATTACCCGAAATCATTTCACACACTTCGTCAGCTGCCTCAACATTTCCAGCATAGACTATTGGAATCTCGGGATCTGCATTCTTGAGGATCTGCGCATTGTGAATGACTGTCTCCCTTTCACCATAATCGACTCCACCAGCAAGAAGTATCAACTTTGGAGCGGCTTCCTCAATTCTTTTCAAGTCTCTCTGGGCAAGCTTGCCGGCCGTAACTAACTTTATAACCCCACCAGCTCCAAGTGCTGCTTCCCTTGCAGCTCTGACGGTCATATCGTAAACGAGACCGTGAACCGTCATTCTCAGTCCTCCGGCCGCGCTCGACGATGCAACCAGAACATCCCATTCAAGCCTCTCAGTTCCAAGGTTTTTTTTCAATGCCTTCATGGCTTTCTCGATGCCGACAGTTACATCATTCTCATCTATGGTTGTGTAAGATTCACCCTGCCCAACGAACTTCATTTTTCCCGATGCATCACAAGAAAAAGCAGAGAGCACCGTAGTGGTGCTCCCGATTTCTGCGGTCAGGAACTCAACTCTCATCTACTCTCTAGAAGCTCCCTGACGATTTTGTTGACTAGCTTTCCGTCTGCTCTTCCCTTTACTCTGACCATCAACTCTCTCATCACTTTCCCTAGATCGGAAGGATTGTTAGCTTTCAAATCTTCAATCGTTTGTAAGGCAATCGCCCTTATTTCATCAAGCGATAGTTCTTCTGGAAGGTAGCTTCTCAGTATCTCAAGCTCCTCGGATTCACTGGAAACCAGATCATCTCTCCCCGCCTTCTTGTAGGCTTCAATTGATTCTTCTCGCTTCTTCGCTTCCTTCGCAATGAAATCTACCAGAAGCTCATCGCTGACCTCTCTACCTCTGGCCTCTTCTGAAGACACAAGATAGTTTTTTACGGAAGCGATTACGCTCCTCAAAGTATTCGTTTTCAGAGCATTTCGAGATTTCATTGCGTCCTTCATTTCCTGTTGAATCTGTTCATAAAGCGTCATCGAATCACCTCAACTACTCCTCGCTATCACTCAAGGCCTCTTCTTCATCAAAAGAGATTGGTCTTACGAGCGGAAAGGGAATAATATCCCTTATAGACGGCGCGTCTGTCACCAGCATGATTATTCTGTCCCAACCTACTCCTAATCCGCCCGTGGGGGGCATTCCATATTCGAGCGCCCTGATGAAATCCTGATCCATCATTTGAGCCTCTTCATCGCCGATGTCCCTCAAACCTGCTTGATGAAGAAAACGATCATACTGTTCAATCGGATCGTTCAGCTCACTGAAAGCATTTGCCATCTCCATAGAGCTTATTATGAGCTCGAACCTCTCCGTAACTCTAGGATCTTCTCGATGGATCTTCGACAATGGTGAGATTATTACTGGATGCTCGGTAACAAAAGTGGGATTTATAAGGTTGTGCTCCACAAGATCCCACAATTTTTCGATCAAGTGTCCTCTTTCCTTGATATCAGGTTCGGCATTATGCTTCTTTAGAACGGCAATCAGTTCATCATTAGAATCTTCCAAGATATCGACTCCAAGATTCTCTTCTATGAAGCCAGCCATTTTCACTCTGCGCCAGGGCCTCGAAAAATCGATCTCCTTTCCCTGATAAGTGATAATCTCGGAACCTGTTATTTTGCGGACTACGTAATTGATCATCTCTTCAGTGATATCCATTATATCGTTGTAATCTGCGTACGCCCAGTATAGCTCCATCATTGTGAACTCAGGGTGGTGTTTGTAGGAGACTCCTTCATTGCGGAAGTTCTTTCCGATCTCAAAAATCCTTTCAAAGCCTCCTACCAGGAATCTCTTAAGAAACAGTTCTTCTGCAATTCTAAGATACATTTCCGACTCGAAGACATTGATGTGAGTCTTGAAGGGCCTTGCCGAAGCTCCTCCCGTCAGATAATGAAGCATGGGCGTATCGACTTCGACAAAATCCCTGGACTGAAGAAACTCTCTGACCAGTCGAAACAGCTCAGAGCGAATCCGAAACCTCTCAAGGGCCTCGTCACTGGAAAGCAGCTCCACGTATCTCTGTCTGTAGATTATCTCCTTATCCTTCACTCCATGCCACTTTTCTGGCATCATCCTTATTGCCTTCGAGAGTATCTCGAATTGCTTCACAAAGACCGATATCTCTCCGGTATGCGTCTTGAAAGGGAACCCGGTGACGCCCAGGAAATCGCCAATGTTCACGAATTTCTTGAAGACCTCGAAATTCTCCGACCCTACCCCGTCAAGCCTTATATATGCCTGAATACGGTCAGTATTGTCTCTGAGAACAAAAAAAGCGGATTTCCCGTGGTTTCTCATCGCAACAACTCTTCCGGCAATTCTCAGAGTAGTATCCTCTTTCGTCTCGGAATCCTTTAGGTCGGAAAAATCCATTTTAATCTGGCCGGCCCAGTGAGTTTTCTCAAAACGGTACGGGTACGGCTCGATTCCCTCACTGCGCATCTGATTTATCTCTTCAATTCTCTGCTTCCTTGCTTCTTCACTCATAGAATCCCCCCATCATTTGCCGATAGTAAGAATCTTATACTTCGCCCAACCTGCAGGGGTTTTTACCCTTACCAATTCATCCACTTTGTGGGTTAGAATTCCCCGTCCAATAGGAGAATCAGAACTAATCTTACCCTCAAAAATGTTGGCCTCCTGAGCGTTGACGATTCTGAACTGCGACTTCTCGCCTGTCTCAACGTTCTGGAGTTCAACGACATAACCCAGTTTCACAGTACTCAAATCACCATCGTCCTCAATTATTTCTGCGTTGTTGAGTATCTCTTCCAGCTGCTTTATTCTGCTATCGATTCTTCCCTGTTCGTTCTTGGCTTCATCGTATTCGCTGTTTTCGCTTAAATCCCCGAGCTCTCTGGCTTCCTTGATCCTCTCAGCAATTTCATACATGAGTTTCTTTCTAAGACTCTCGAGCTCCTCTTTCATTCTGTCGAAGCCTTCCTGTGTAAGGTAGATTACTTTTTTCTTCACCACCCGGACCCCTCCATTCAACGATCTCTGTCGTTCCTGAGTTCCTCAATTATATCCATGAAATGATCTATGTCCCTGAATTCTTTGTAAACAGATGCAAATCTAACGTACGCAACTCTGTCCAGAGACTTGAGTTCAGCCATTATCATCTCGCCTATTTCGCTAGAAATTACTTCGTGCTTCCCCGCCTTCACAATCCCGTTTTCTACGGACTCAACGATACCATTGACCGTATCAACAGATATTGGTCTTTTCTCACAGGCTTTCAGCAGTCCATTGAGAAGTTTCTCCCTGCTGAATTTCTCCCTCCTGCCGTCTTTTTTTACCACCAGGAAGGGAAGTCTCTCATACCTCTCATAGGTAGTGAATCTTGCACCACACTTCTCGCACTCCCTTCTTCTCCGAATGGAAGTGGATTCATCGGTCGGTCTAGAATCCAAAACCCTTGTAGAATCTCCACCACAAAAAGGACATTTCATCTAAATATCTCCCAACTCTTCGGCCAATGCCATAAGCTTTTTCAACCTATTATATACTGCTGACTTACTCATTGGCGGATTCATTATTTCGCCAAGCTCTCTTAGATTGAGGTCTTCGTTTTCCAGCCGGAGAATGGCTATCTGTCGAAGATCCCCGTCGAGTCTGTCGATACCGAGTTTCTTATCAATAATCCTTATTGCCTTGACGTGCTTCGCCATAGCCTGTCCTGATTTGTTTGCATTCGCCGTAAGAAAATTCAGCGTTCTGCTCACATCGCTTCTGATCTTTCTAACTTCCACAGCGCTCGAAAGCCTCGTTACAGTCTTCTTGCCACCCATCAGAGATAGTAACTCGATCAAATCAAGCGATGATTTCACGTACGCCTTGTATTTCTCCCTAACTTTTACGACACCGATCTTTATGTTGAAATTCTCAGCAATGTAGATTCTCAGAGAATTTACGAAAACTTCTGTCGTATCAAGAGTTATCTCTAGATGATACTCCTTTGAAGGGTCAACGACGGATCCACCGGCCAAATACAAACCTCTGAGAAACGCACCGAAATAAACCGGATCTTCTCTCACCGGTTTTGGAATGGAATCGTCTCTTACCGAAATCCCGCTTCTGCGTAGGAACTCCTCGACTTCTTCAAAACGAAAGCTAAGCTCTCCTCCCCTTTTCCGGCCCAGACGCATTTCTTCGATCACTTGAGTCTCGAAAATTGGGATAGAAAGCTTCTTCGCTATCTGAAAAAGCCTCTTTAGACTCGTAATCGAAGTAAGAGGTATAACGAGGAAAGCAGTACCGCCTCTAAGTCTCAGAGTCCCTCTCGACTTGACAAAACCGAGGTATTCAGACCTGCATTCTGCCGGATCATCAAAAGGAAGATGGCACAGCTCTTCTTTGAGTTTATCGGCATAACTCAAATCCTGTTCTCTCCCAACATACTCAACTCATGAAGAATAGACAAAATGCTGTTTCTTGAATGCCGCACGACGAGACGCGCTTTCCCGTCATCTATTAGTACGGTCGTAGCTCCTTCGATCACCTTCACTCGCCTGTCGAAAAGCATGTCGTTCTCGACCGGCGAGGAGCCCTGCTCCTTATACCTGTTTAGAACCGAAGTCTCAACACCACTCACCTCTGTCCAAAAAATCAGGTCAAAGGCTTGCCCGCAATAATTCTCCACAACCTCCACGTGATCGCGTAGAGAGAAGCCTTCGGATTCAGCGGGCTGAGTCATAATATTGCAGATAAATATCTTTCTCCCTCTCGATTCTTTGAATGCTTCTCGAACACCGGAAACAAGGAAATTTGGAACTAAACTGGTGAAAATGCTCCCGGGACCCACAATTATCGTATCTGCAGATACTATTGCATCTATTACCTCTGGAAGAGCACTGGCAGGCTTGTCAAGGGATATTCTTCTAACTCTTTTCCCCTGTGACGATATCCTTGACTCTCCCTTGACAACTGATCCATCATCGAGCTCCGCCACGAGATGAACGAGATCATCGGCAACCGGTAGAACCCTACCCTTTATGCTGAGCATCTTCGATGCAGCAACAACTGCCTCAGGAAAACTCCCATACATCTCTGTCAGGCCGGCGATGATTATGTTTCCAATTGAATGACCGTCCATTGCTGGTGCGCCGAATCTGTGAGAAAAGACCTTGGTCAAAAGCTCTTCGTCATCGGCCAGAGCAATTATGTTGTTCCTGACGTCACCAGGGGGAGGAATTAACATAGCTTCTCTAATGATGCCCGAACTTCCTCCATCATCGGTTACTGCAACCACCAGAGTAAGGGAAGAGTCAAAATCCTTCATCACTCTCACGAAAGTTGAGAGTCCGGTGCCTCCTCCTATCAGAACTGTTCTACTCACTTCAAATGCTTTCCTTCAAAGTTATCCCCGCAAAAGTTAAATCAACGCCTCTCACATTCTCTTCTTTTCGAAGATACCTCTTCAGAATCTCCTGGAAAAACCGAACATTTCCACTAACGTAATAGTCGACTGTAGATGGTTCGGTTGACGTGATTTCTGCCCAATCAGCGAAATCACTGACAATATACTCCGCTGGATCAAGAACTCTGGTCTTTGAAGGCAGAAAGGCTTCGATTGATTTCCTGATTAGCGGATAGTGAGTGCATCCAAGTATCAGAAAGTCTGGTTCGCTTCTAGCCAGGTCAGTCAAGTAATACTTTACTATTGAATCGACAATTTCGCCTTCCCAGATACCCTCTTCTATTAAGGGGACGAAAAGCGGACATGCCCTCTGAATAATTGTAGTAAGATTCTCATAACGGAAAAGCCGTCTCAAATAAAGCGATCTTCTCACGGTATTTTCAGTCGCAATGACTGCGACGGTCGATTCTCCCGGGGCCGATTCTCCAAGAATTCTCACTGTGGGATCAATTATACTGAAGTAAGGAACACTGAGTTCTGATTTCTCTCTTTGAGAGAGTATGGAATCAGAAGTGTTACATGCGGTAAGGATTGCGTCGACATTCAACTGCGAAAAAAAATCGAATATCTCTCTTAAGTATCTTTGAAGTGTTTCAACTGGCTTAGAACCATACGGAACCCTTGCGGTATCAGCGAAATAATGAAAATTCACTCCTTCAGGAAAAGCCTCCAATAATCTTTTCAGAACTGTAAGGCCACCTATTCCCGAATCGAAGATCCCTATCCTTAACTTACTTCTCAACCCCGTCACGTCCCTGGAAGTATTCTGAAAGAACCTCTTCGTATTTTGCCTTAAGCCTTAGCAGTTCATTCTGACTTCTCACAAGGTCGTGCGCAAGATTCACCGAAATCCCTACGAGCACTTTTTCATAGCCGATCTCTTCTTCGTTCTTGCTTAATGAATCGTACATTTCCGTGATCTTAGAAAAGACTTGATCCACAAGTTCCTGTGGATCACTGGTAATAAATGTGTATTTCTTCTCTCCAAGCTCAAGTGAAACTGATCGCTTCATGGCTCGACTCCTTATGCTTTTTTGCTGTCTTCAACGAGGCTGCCTCTGACTCTCTTTATAAGTGAGGAGATTGTCCTTGATTCGCTTTCAAGACGGAGTTCAAGTTCCCGGATTCTGAGCTCAGACTCTTCCACTTTTCTCTGTGCTGCTTCAACCTGCTTCCAGAGCTGTTCGTTTTCTCTTCTAAGACGGTTAAATTCCTCTACCATCTTGTCTACGACAAGTTCTAGCTCCTGATAGCTATCCAAGAAGGACACCTCCTATTTTGAGATTATAACACCTCGGCTAAGAAAGAAAACGAAACAGCCGCCCGACGGGCGGCCTCAAATCATTGTAATCAAGCGTGATTCTTAGCGATGGCAACCAGCTGAACGAAGCTTTCCAGAAGACTGGCTCCCCCAACTAACCCACCGTCAATATTCTCCATGGCAATCAGAGGATCGAAGTTGTCAGGCTTGATGCTTCCGCCATACAGAATCCGAATTCTCTCCGAAAGGTCATTGTCGTAGATATGAGAGACGAGATCCCTGACGAATTTCATGGTCTCTTCGGCCTGTTCAGGTGTTGCCACAACTCCAGTACCGATGGCCCAAACCGGTTCGTAGGCAATAATTACTCTTTCTGCTTCTTTCTTGTCAAGTCCCGAAAAGCCCTTGCTGATCTGCTCCTCCAGAACTTCGTTTGTTCTACCTGATTCTCGCTCTTCCAGTGTTTCTCCCACACAGAAGACTGGAATTAAGCCGCCCTTGAGAACCGCTTCTATCTTTTCGTTGGTCATCTCGCTGGTTTCGCCGAAGACATGCCTGCGCTCGGAGTGTCCGACAAGTACGTATTCTACTCCTAGATCCGAGAGCATCGGCACTGAAATCTCTCCCGTAAAGGCTCCGCTGTCAGCCGGATGAATATTCTGCACTCCAAGCTTTATTTCAGTATCTTTCACTATATCGGCCACTCCCGGAACAGATATAGTCGCCGGAAAAACAACAACATCTACTACTTTCTCATTTCCGATAGAGGAAGCAAGGAACCCTGCAAACATTCGCGACTCATCGGGGGATTTGTTCATTTTCCAGTTCCCCGCGACCATTATTCTACGTTTTTTTTTATGGCCTTCAGTTGAGAGGCTCTTTATCCCTGGCATATCCTTTCCCTCCAGCATCTCAAGGGATGCCCCTCCACCAGTAGATACATGGGAGACCTTATCGGCAAGTCCGAACTTGCTGATTGCGGCGGCACTGTCGCCTCCGCCGATTATAGTGACTGCGTCATTTAGAGAGGCCAGTGCCTTGGCAATTGATTCCGTCCCGTTCGCAAAATCGTCAATTTCGAAGACACCCATGGGCCCGTTCCAGACAACGGTCTTCGCATCGCTAAGTTTCCCTTCAAAAAGCTTCACTGTTGATGGGCCAATGTCAAGACCTTTCCAACCTGACGGCACACCCTCTTCCAGGCTGACAACTTTAGATTCACTGCCGGCAGTGATTTCTCTGGAAATTATCGTGTCGACTGGAAGAACAAACTCTACACCCTTCTTTTCGGCTTTTTTCAGAATCTCTATAGCCAGATCTATCTTGTCTTCTTCAACTAGAGAGTCGCCAACACTCTTACCCAGCGCCTTGAGGAATGTAAACATCATCGCACCCCCAATAAGAATCCTGTCGGCCTTTTCCAGAATATTGCTTATTACTCCTATCTTGTCGGATACCTTTGCGCCTCCGAGAATTACGACGTAAGGGTGCTCCGGGCTTTCGATTGCCATACCAAGCATCTCGACTTCTTTCTGCATAAGAAATCCGGGTACGCTAATCAAGTATTGTGCCACGCCAACGTTTGACGCATGACCCCTGTGAGCGGTGCCGAAAGCATCGTTTACATGAATATCAGCAATGGAAGAGAGTTTTCTTGCGAAGTCAGGGTCGTTCTTCTCTTCTTCGGCGTAGAACCTGACGTTTTCCAGAAGCAGTATGTCACCATCGCTCATCTCCGAAACGGCTTTCTCCACTTGTTCTCCGACACAATCGGGAACGAATCGGACAGGTTTGCCAATAAGTGATCTAAGCCTCTCAGCTACTCTTTCCAGCGAGTACTTCGGATCTTTCTTTCCTTTGGGTCTGCCCAAATGAGAAACGAGAATTGCCTTCCCGCCTCTTCCTACAATGTATTCGATAGTGGGCAAAGCGGCTTTGATTCTAGTATCGTCACTCACTTCGCCAGTTTCCTTATTCAGAGGCACATTGAAGTCCACTCTGACAAGTACCCTTTTTCCACTCAAATCAACATCTCTAAGAGTTAGGGTCTTAGACATTCTTTATCCTCCTTTTCTCAGTAAAACGGGGCCTGCAGGCCCCGTCAAATTATCCTCAGAATTACATCTCCATCATTATCTTGGCCAGATCGACTACTCTGCAAGAATAGCCGTATTCGTTGTCGTACCAGGCGCAGACTTTCAGCAAATTGCCCATCGCTGCCGTCAAATTACTGTCGAACACCGAGGAAACAGTCGTTCCCACGATGTCTGAAGAAACCAGTTCCTCTTCAGTATACTCAACAATTCCCTTGAGTCCGCTTTCTGCGGCATTCTTTACAAGAGCGTTGACTTCCTGAGCGGTAGTTTCCTTCTCCAAGACAACCGTAAGATCTGTTATTGAACCGTCCGTCACAGGAACTCTCATAGCGATTCCATCCAGCTTGCCCTTGAGCTCTGGGATGACCAACCCTACGGCCTTTGCAGCTCCAGTCGAGGTGGGAATCGTATTGGCGGCAGCGGCTCTGGCCCTCCTCAAATCGCTGTGCGGAAGATCCAGAATTTTCTGGTCGTTTGTATACGCGTGAACTGTGGTAAGGTAACCCTTCTGAATCTTGAAATTGTCGTTCAGAATCTTGATGATCGGAGCTATCGAGTTGGTCGTACAGGATGCATTAGATACGATTTTCATTTCTGGCTTAAGCACATCGTCGTTAACTCCGAGAACGATTGTGGCATCCACTTCGCCCTTTGCAGGTGCAGTGATCAAGACCTTCTTCGCTCCAGCTTCGATGTGAGGCATTGTTTTCTCTTTGTTTCTGAAAACTCCTGTAGCCTCAATTACCAGTTCGACACCGAGATCTTTCCAGGGAAGATTTGCGGGGTTCTTTTCGGAGAAGACTTTGACTTCTTTGCCATTTACTACAATAGCTCCTTCCTTAGCCTCAACTGAACCTTTGAACCTTCCGTGAACTGAATCATATTTGAGAAGATGAGCAAGAGTTGCGGCATCTGTCAGATCATTGATTGCAACGATTTCAAATTCCCCGCGCTTCACCATCTCTCTAAAAACAAGTCTGCCAATTCTCCCAAAACCGTTGATTGCTACTCTGTGCATCTGTTACACCTCCTAAAGTATATTGTCCGGTAGATTGAGTCCTCCCGTAATTCGAGCAGTTTCTTCATCTCTCTTCTTTGCTACTTCTGCCAGTGCTTCATTTATCCCCGCGATTATCAAATCTTGAATGATCTCAAAATCCTCTTCCCTTATCTCCGGCTCGACTTCGATCGACTTGATACGATAATCGCAAGTCGCTACAACATTTATTGCGCCGCCGCCGGCTGAAGCAGCGACCTCAATTGTCTTGAAAGTATCTTCAAGATTTTCCATTTCTTCCTGTGCCTTCTGGGCTTGTTTCAGAAGCTCACCCATATTGGAACCTTTTTTTGAACCACCGTAGTTTCTACCGCCCAGGCCCCTGAATTTCTTTGCCATCATTAATCCTCCTCAAGCTCTATTTTTATCTTTCCTTTGTCGATATCATCCTTCAAACCAAGTCCGGCAATTACTGCATCAACATACTCTCTAGAATCTTCATCTAGATTTCCAAAAGGATCTTCTCGGACCGAATCATCTGCTAGAAGGAACTTCTTCCCAACAAGATCCGTCGAAATTCGATTCAGTGATCCAAGCCTTTCTTCAAGAAGCGCTTGTGAGTAATCACTGTCCGCATCGACCACAAATTCCTTTCCATCTTCGGTATTTCTTACGCTTGCAAGGCTCAACAGAGTCCACAAGAGAATATAGTTGTTTCTTCGAAGGTGCTCCAGTATCTCTGTAAGGTCCTTGCCATCTACCATATCAGAATCTTCGGACTTCTTAGAGTCAGCTTCGACAGCAATCGAGTCTGTCGAAGTCGGTTCATCTGAAGCGGCGAGATTGATTCGCGCTTTCCCCAATCCGCTCTTGAGAAGTGTCATCACTTCAAAAGTGCCGCGCTTGTCTTCGGCATATCTTAGTTCTCGATTTATCTCCCAGAGAGATGAGAGAAGATTGAACCTCTCACCGCTGGCTTCATGTACAAGTTGATCTTTAACAGCATCTATCACTTGTTCAAGAAAGACTTCGTAAGTGAATCCTCCGGACTGAATATCTTCAGACATCTTCAATATCATTGAAGGCTCTCCGGATGAAAAGGCTGAAATAAACTCCTTTACGACCTCTTCAGGAAGAATACCCAGAGTAGCTCTCACAGACTCTTCGCTCACATCATCAGCAAAAGCGATTACTCTCTCCATAAGATTGACTGCGTCTCTCATGCCTCCGTGCGCCGCCTTAGATATGTAGCGAAGCGCCCTTTCATCGAACTCCAGCCCCTCTGCCTTAGCAATTTTCTCAAGGTAAGTCATAATGTCCTTTTCTTCAAGAGGCTTGAAGTTAAAGATCTGACAGCGAGAAAGTACTGTCTCCGGAACCTTCTCAAGATTAGTTGTGGCAAGAACGAAAACAACTCTTTCGGGAGGTTCTTCAAGAGTCTTCAAAAGCGCATTGAAGGCTTCTCTTGTCAGCATGTGAAATTCATCAATAATATATACTTTAAACCCGCCCATAACCGGCCTGTAAGATACGGCATCCCGTATCTTCCTGATCTCGTCTATTCCTCTGTAAGAAGCCGCATCAAGTTCAACGACGTCCATATGCGAAGAGGAATCGATGGCCCTGCAGGAGTCACAGACACCACATGGTTTTGAAGATCCTTCCGAAAGGCAGTTGAGCATCTTGGCAAGAATGCGGGCAGTCGTAGTCTTCCCTGTGCCCCTCGAGCCTGAGAATATGTAAGCGTGGGATACTGTATTGCTTTCTATTGTCTTTCCCAGGATCTCTTTCACTTGATCCTGTCCAATCAATTCACTGAAATTTCTCGGTCTATATTTCCTATACAAAGCTTCAGACATCTTAATCACCCGTTCATCTGAATTATAGCAGATTGCCCGAAGTTTGTTTAGGAGAAAAGAAAACACTCCAGAAAAGTTAGTGAAATGTTTAACTAACTCATCTTTTCACCTTCGTAAATGAGATCTTTGGAACTG
>DSBT01000344.1 GCA_011045915.1 Mesotoga infera | reverse complement strand
TCTCTAGTAGCTCCGTCTGATAATCTCGTGATCATGTGAATTCCGTAGTCGATTCCCAGTCCAAGGGTTATGGCCGTTACGAAAGTGGTAATAATATTCAGCGAACCGAAGATCATATATGAAAGGCCAAGCGTAATGAACATAGAGATTGCAAGAGAGGAAAAGACACACAGCGTGATCTTCAGGCTCGAGTATGCAAGAAAGAAGAGAAGAGATATTCCAGCCAGTGAGAGTAATGTTGTGAGAATAAAGTCGTCGTTAACTTGCTTGTGCGAGTCATAGGTCCCAAAGTGATCTCCTGCCATTCCATAGGAAACACCGTGGGATTTAGAAATTTCAGTTATCCACTCTCTCAAGCCCGGTATAACTCTTTTCACGTACGAAACGTCTGAAGAAGGACCATCTAGTCTGATGCCCATGACAAGCACCATTGGATCATTTGCGGGGACAGACTCAGGTAGTCTTACGAAGTTTATAAAATCATCTTCATGAGATTCATCACCGACGAGAGCCTTCAATTCTTCAAATCCAATCAGCATCTGACCTAGGCTGCGAATGGCGGAGAAATCATGATTGACAAGCATCTGCACTGTCCTTGTGAGGTCTTGGTCAAGGTTTCTCATCGAAGCAAGTTCGGCCGGGTCGACCATTAGCAGTCCTAGCGGTCCGAGATCCGACATGAGATCGAATCTCACAAAGGATTCGATGTTTTTAAATTCAGCCGCTCGGTCGTAAATATCTCTTGCCGCAGCCAACAGATTTTCTTTGCCCTTCTCGGTCTTGTCATCCGTCTGAAGAACGACGTAGGTGACACCTCCGGATGTGTCGCCGCTAATGAAGCGATTGTACTGCTTCACAATTGGATCGTCCTGCGGAAGTATCTTCAGCAGATCCGAATCAACGCTAAGCTTCATCGAAAGATAGGCACCGAACGCACCAAGGATGATGAAGAACACTATTACTGCCGCGCGGTGTTTTATTACGAACTCACTCAATCTCTGCAACTAATCATCACTCACCGTCTGTTATCTCTTGTCCATAGAAAGAGCATTTCCAGTATAGCAACTTTCTCATTGCTTGTATTTGTTTGATAGGTGTCCGCCAGATACTCAATTCCTCAAAAGAAAATGCCTGACAGGTAGAAAAGGTATTGAATAGCGTTCTACTGTCTGCAGAAACAATTGACTGACAGATGCACCTTCTTTAAGAACCACAATTGGTCCGGCGCCAGAAAAGACATCTGAGACGAACCTTCCTGGGCTGAAAGAGTTCATAAAGTGCACTCTGCCAAATTCAAAACCATCATTCAAGATAGAATTGTAGTCAGACTCCATTACTAGTGTGTAGCCTGGAACGTAGCTTAGTATGAAAATGCCATAGTCGACAGACTCCCATTTCGTTACTGTCGTTCCGAACAGGTCAACAGTCTCTCGCTCTCTCACACCTTTCTTACCAGTCTCTATGACAAACAAAGTCTGAAGTTCCGAGAAGACCTCGGAATAGGGTGAAATAAATGTCCTGACACCGTCTTCAGTCGACATAATCCAGGGCCCCACCCTTTCCCTCTCAAGTTGTTTAAGCACGGAACTGAATTCTCTCACGGCCTCAAGATGGTTCTTGAACCCCTCGAAAACAGGCAAGAATCTATTTCTAAGAAAGAAGTCGGGAGCTGAACTGCGTCTCCCGACATCCTGAATAGCTTCAAAATTTACATAAAGAATGACCAAAAGCCCACAAATCAGAGCAATCAACGAGATTACGATTGGCAGGCTTGCGATCTTCAATTTTCAGTCTTCGCTCCCAATTGCTCAAGTATGGTCTCCAGAGCCTTTGATAGCTGAAGATCATGTTCGACATCTACCGACGCCGTCGATAGTGTCAGCTCTCTTCCGTCTTCACCAGGAACGTCTTCTCCCGGCTCTACGACGATATCCGGTTCTATCCCCTGGAGGTGGATGTCATTTCCATCTGGAGTGAAATAGTGAGCAGTGGGGAGCCAGATTTCGCCACCGTTCGAAAGATTGAATACAGTTTGAACGGCGGCCTTTCCGAACGTCTTGGTACCGACAATCGTTGCGAGCCCGTGATCCTTTAGAGCGCCTGTCAGTATCTCTGAAGCCGAAGCGCTTCCATCATTGACAAGGACTACAATTGGTTTGTCGGTGAAGTAGGTGTTGTATCTAGATCCCCAGGAGTTGTAAATCTCTTCTTGTCCATCTCTGTACCTTATCGTTATCACTCTCTGCCCTTTAGGCAGCATGAGCGATGAGATGTTCAGAACACTTTGCAGAAGTCCGCCTGGATTGTTTCGCAGATCAATTATGTAGGCCTTGCTGTTTCTGCTAAGGTTCAGAGCATCCTGGAATTCATCGTAGGTAGGTGCGTTGAAGCCTGTTATCTGTATGTAAGAGATTTCTAAGTCTTCGACAGTTAGCAGTTCGCTCTTTACGCTCCTTATTTCTATAAACGCCCTTGTGATTTCGACGAAGAAGGGTTCTGTGACTGACTCTCTATAAACCTCCAGCACTACATCAGTTCCAGGGTCGCCTCTCAACATATTGACGGCGCCGTAGTAACCGACATCAGATACTGGGACATTGTCTATTGTGAGAATCAAATCGCCTGTCTTCAAACCAACCTTCTCAGAAGGGCTTCCAGCCATAGGTGCCACTACTTCCAGACAGTCGAATTCTATATTGTACTGGACTGTAGAGCCTATTCCACCGTACTTAGAGGTTGTGTCCAGTTCGTTTTCCTTTGTCTGGACAGGGTCGAAATACCATGCAAAGGGATCATCAAGTCCACGCATCGTTCCTGTCAGAGTCTCATCTAGAATCGCCTCATAATCTACCTTTTCAATATCATAATAGTTCCGATCTATGTAATTGAGTATCTGAAATACAGGACTGAATTTCTCGAAAACCTCGTCTTCCGTCATGGACGTAAACGCCCCTAGAAAAAACACTGAGACCAGCACTGAAATTGACACGACTATCTTAAGGGCTTTCTCTTTTGACATTAAACTTCCTCCCTTCAGCTTTTATGCCGAACACCAGGTATGTTGTGTGACCAATCATTCTGTCCTCCGGTCGAAATCTCTCGGGATTTGTCTTGTAGTTCCTGGCCATAATCTCCCACACCTGAATATCTATAACTCCGAGATCTCTAAGAATCCCGATCGTTTCCTGAACCTGGTTGCTTGTAGGGCAGATAATGCAAATCCGTCCACTTCCCTTGAGAATCTTTATCGATGTTTCGAGAGAAGTAGAAGGTTCTGGAACATCAAGAAAGAAGGCGTCTGCCCTTTGCCTTATCTCACATTCAGCGATCTCTCCGGCTACGAAGGTTACTCTTTCAATAAAGCCCAGGCGGCCGACATTCTTCTTAGCCTTCTCAAGAAAATCCGATCTTTTTTCATAGGATACGACCTTGCCAGATTCGCCCACCTGCCGGGAGAAAACAGAAGTCATCACACCTGTTCCGGTTCCGGCTTCGTAGACTACGTCTCCTGGTTTTATGTCCAGGGTCAATAAGATGAATGCCATATCCTTTGGATAGACTATTTGAGTAGATCTTTTCAAAGAAAAAATCCCGTCGATCATCGATGGTTTGATCAGGTAAGCATTCCGAAGACCAAGGTCAATCTTCTCTCCGAATTCCTTTCCAACCAGGGAATCCATAATCAGATTGCCAAAATGCGTTTTGAGAATGCCGCCTTTCTTCACCTCAGAAAAGTACTTTGTTTCCTCATCTTCGAGTAGAATCAGAACGTTGTCACCGTATTCGATCATCTAGACTCCTCTGAGTTTAATTATGTTTTCAATAAGATTGTCAAGCTCTTCGATCTGTCCAGACTCATTGGCTTCGATAACGCATTTTCTAGCGTAACCCTTTACAATCATCTCGGATACTCTTGAAAGAGCTGAGTTCACGGCCGAAACCTGGGTGAGAATGTCTCCGCAAACCCTGTCGTTTTCAACCATTTTCTGCAGACCTCTAATCTGTCCCTCGATTCTTTTCAGTCTGTTTAAGACCGCCTTTCTGGTCTCTACGTCTACTCCTTGCATGCCCCCACCTCTTCAGGAACTGAACACACTTCCACCTATGAACTCTTTGATTATTGAAGTTCTTGGAATATCTTCCAGATTTGTCATAGGTAGCAGGTAATCTATAAATCTCAAAAGTCTCTTTGCTTCAAGATACTCGGGTACTGAATCATCTATCTGAACAAGTAAAGGTTCCGCAAATCCCTTCAGCGCAGCCAGCTCGTATGCAATCGCGGAATTAAACATCACGTCTGCCTCTTCCTGGAAGGGGAATATGTACTTGTCCTCTCCTCTCCTTACGCTGGACCACATTCTTATTGTATCAAGCGCAGAGTGTCCTCTAAACCTGTTGTCACGTACAATCCTGCGCAGCAATCTGACGTCTGTGGTTGGAATTCTGTTCAGATTGTCGAGATTCATCTGAGTAAGAGCGCTGACGTAGATCTTGAATTTTCTTTCGCGAGGGACCGACCTGCTTAGCAACTCATTCAACCCGTGTATTCCTTCGATTATTACAGGTTGGCCCTCTGCAATTTTGATCGGTGTGTCGTGAAATCCGCTCTTACCGAGGATAAAATCGAACCTTGGCAGCAATACCTCTTTTCCATCGAGGAGTTGCGAAATCTGTTCGTTGAACAGGTCAATGTTTAGAGCATATATCGATTCGAAATCATAGTTTCCGTTCTCATCCTTTGGAGTCTTTTCTCTATCCACAAAGTAATCGTCGACAGATATCTGGACAGGTTTCATGCCCAGGACCTTCAGATGAAGCATCAGTCTCTGAGAAAAGGTCGTTTTTCCTGAACTAGAAGGTCCAGCGATTAGTATAAGGCTTGGTTCCCTGTGTTCTGAAATGCGATCTGCAATCGCAGCGATTTTCTTCTCATGAAGGGACTCCGCAATGTTCACTATCTCTCTGATTTCCTTCGGTCCCCTGCATATTATTTCGTTCAGCTCTCCCACAGTCTTCACACCGAGAATCTTTCCCCATCTCTCATGCTCAAGAAAGATGCTTGAGATCTTGGGCTGGTCCACAAATTTCGGTAGTCTATTTGGTTCTCTCGTACTGGGAAGATTGAGAATGAAGTAATCTCCATAAGGGATCAGCGCAAACTTACTCACTGTGCCGGTTGAAAAAGGCATATAACCGTAGAAATAATTCGTGTATCCTTTGCATCTGTAGATATTGACAGTAGACTTTTTCCTGTATTTGAAAAGCAGAGCCTTATCTCTCTGCCCGTCTTCTTCAAATGACCGCATCGCCTCAAACTTCCCCAAGGTACCTTTCTCGAAAACCGCATTTTCTTCGACAAGTTCTTTCATCCTTGTCTCAATCCTCTTCAAGTTTTCGGGAGAGATTTCAACCCCTTCGATGTCACAGACAAGACCGGGACCCCTTGAATGGTGAACGTTTAGCTGGGCAGTTCCGAACAGCTCCCTGATTGCAATAAAGAGAATGAAGAGAGTTCCCCTAGTGTAAATTCTCATACCGTCGATTGAAAAGAGATCGATGAATTCGATTTCCTGCTCATCGTTGACTTTTCTGCAAAGCTCGATAAGAGAATTGCCAGATTTTGCGGCCATTATTGGAGCTCGGTGGAAGCTTTCACACATTCTGGAAAGTTCATAGAAGGTAGTCTCTCCGGTCACTGAAACCTTTTTACCCAATTCCTTTACGAAAATCTCGTGGTTGGCCATAGAATCACTCCAAATCATTGACACCACAAATAGTCGATGTTAGAATCTATTTGCTGTGGGGCGTAGCCAAGTTGGTAAGGCATCAGATTTTGGCTCTGACATCCGTAGGTTCGAATCCTGCCGCCCCAGCCAGAGAAGGGTGGCTTTCGCCACCCTTTTTCGTTACTAGTTAACTGTCCCGCTAGCCTCACTCTCGAAACTTACGTCCAGATCGACATCTCCTATTGATGAAGGTGTCTCGCTTTCAAATGGAACATTCAGCCCGTCTGAGCCGATTTCGGTGTCCAGACCTGTGTCGAGAGGCAAGTCAACGTCCGTTGCTTCGTCCGTTTGAGTCGCATCGGTGCTAGCTTGAGCATTCAGCTCGGAAATCTGGAATTCGATCGTCTCGATTAGCGATCCAATTGTCTCGTCCTCAGGATAGAGTTCCAGGAGCTTCTCTAGATAATGCTTCTCACTCATGAGGTAGATCTGCATCATCTGCTCGTTCTCCTGTGACCCGGCCATTTTCTCGTAAATATCGACAAGTAGATATAGAGCGCTGATCTTAAGATCAGTTGCGGCTTCAGTGGAGTTAATGACTTTCTGATTAAGATCGCTCTCTATGCTCTGAACCGGCGAGTCGATCAGAAGCGATCTCGCCTGAGCGCCGAAATACTGCCCGTAGTATTGAAGGTAACTGTCAAGCAGCTCGGGGCTCTCGAGGAGCGGCCTCACATTCATATTGTAAGAATTCTCGTTGTACATGTAAGCAACCTCGGGATTGTCACCGTCAATCTGGTACATGTAGTTTACGACTCTAGTAGAATTGGGCATTACCGAGTACAAGTACTTAACGGAATTCCCGAAACGCAAGTTCTTGTCATCGAAAGTCTTGCGCTTCTCGGCAAGCATTTCTTCGACCTCTTCAAGACTTTGAACACCAAATTCGTTCATGTAGTCTCTTGCTCTTTTCGCTTCGGACAGAATGCTTCTAATCTCTGTCTCGGTTGAAGGAATCGTTTCAAGTTCGCTCTCGATTTGCTCAGCCGACATGGATGTTGCCGTTGCCGGGAGCGCTAAAAGTAGATCCTGGAGATCTTCAAGGTCAAGTATCTGATTTCTGAGATTTCCTATCTCGCTTTCAGCAAGCTCTGTGTAGAAGACCACAGGAAGGAAAGACTCTCCGACAAGTATGTTCCCAGATTCATCGAAGTAGTCTCTTTCAAGCTCTTCAAGCAGCTCGGAGGCTTTGTCTGGATCTGCCATTGCCTCGTCATAGCTGGCGTACATTTGCAGGTCCGGGTCATTTATCTCATGAGACAGATTGCTCTTGCCCCTGTATTCGGAGATCCATGCGTTGAACTCTTCGTTCTCGAACTGGGTGAGTTCTGATTGATAAGAAGATGTGCTGGCAAACTCCTCAAAGCTGTCGAAAGTGGTTTTGCTGTTCACAAGAATAAGGTGATAGCCAAACTGCGATTCAACAGGTCCGACCACAACACCGGGAGTTGCATCGAAAGACGCGTCTTCAAACTCCTTAACCATCTGTCCTCTACTAAACTCGCCCAAAGCACCGCCATTGACTGCGCTGCCCGTATCTATTGAGAAGCTTGTCGCGGCATCGGTGAATGAAATCTCTCCGTTATCAATCATTGCCTTTATCTCTACCGCGCTGGCTTCATCCGTGACCAGAATATGGTTGGCATCGACACGTTCGTAATTCAGCTTAAGATCTTCAAGATTCTCCTCAACGTATTTTTGGAATCTCTCATCCATGTCGGGGATAGCTTTGTTAGTCACATTAGTCGTGAGCAGTTGTGTCGCTACGTAGTCCTTTATCAATTCAGTGAAGGCATCAACCGAACCGTACTGGTAGATAATCGCAGATTTTGTCTCTTCGTCGGCAACGTATTGATCTACGATTCTCTTGGTTTCGGAATCTACCTGCTCCGCAGTCGGGAGAACATCATTCTCAGTCGCGTACAGAAGCAGTGTCTTCTGGTCTATAAGTGACTGGAAAATATCGTATCTAATTCCCATCTCGCTGGGATAGTTTTCCGTATCAAAATATGGATCGAGATTGTACCCTTGACTCCTAAGGTTCGTAAGCGTATCGCGTACTGATGTTTCGTACTCTGAATAGGTGATCCAGTAGCTAGAATCTGAGAGCGGAGTGCCGTCCTTCGTGAGACCGCCCACACTTTCACTGAAAGAGATTTCGGAGCCGGCATTCTGCTGGTTACCCTGGGAGCCCCCTCCCAGATACTGAGCAACGGACCACCAGATTATTCCAACTCCAAAGAGTATGGCTACTGCCCAGACAACCGGCCGCTGAATAGATTTCATGAAATTAGAATTTCCTCTCGATTTCTTGTTTGGCATTTACTTTTCAACTCCCTCCAAGCACCTAATACTCTACAACCAATAGGGGGAGGTTTATGCCTCCCCCGGCTTCACGAATTATACCATAGCAAGTATGCTCTTGTAATTGGCGCAATGTCAAGAAAAACGGCAGATTTAACTAACCAACCTGCTTTGCGTAGACTCTGAAGTCTATACTCGGAAATATAGAATCAACCCATTCAAGTGTCTTCAATTTCTCTTCATCAATAGAGTCACTTTCGATTTCACTGTGCAGCGAGAGCAACCTGTCGATATGGGTCTTGGTCCGATTGACTGCGTATTCCACAGTTGTATTGGTAGTTATTATGAATGCCCAATCGCTTGATTGAGCAAGAAGAAGCTCTCTTGCCATCTGGTTTAGAGCCCTTATCTTGAGATTGTCGTCAGTTCTATCATACTTTCTGGCCAGTTCAATCATTCTCTTGGCGCCCTCGTCAAGGTGTCTGTAAATCCAGTCATTTCTCCCGTTAAGCCAAACCTCGTTGTAACCGTTGGCACCCCAGGTCGAGATGTTTGGAGTGACTACCTGAGCCTGTTCCATCGATTTGATGACTTCAGGCGGGGTCGAGGGAACAACCGTACTGTCCCCGTTTAATTCTCTGAATAGCTCCTCAATGAAGAGGGGACCTTCGTACCACCAGTGGCCGAACAGCTCGGCGTCAAATGGCGCAACAATTACGGGTTCTTCTCCGTCGAACTGAGAAGACAGCCTTCTTATCTGCTCTCTCTTCCTGTTGGCGAAATCCTTTGCATGCTCGACAGTTGCCCTTCTGGCGTCTTCGATGTCATAGTAGCTTTTTTCGTTGAGAGAAACATCCTTACCGGTAATCTTGTAATACTTTATTCCGGTATTGCACCGCTCTCCGCTAGAATCTATGTACGGTCTGATATATTCTTCTTCACGGTCGAAACCCACGTCCCTGTAAAATTCCCGGTACCTTGCGTCTCCTGGGTAGCCTACCTCGGCGCTCCACACTTGCTGGCTCGATTCGGGGTCTCTTGCAAAGGCAAAGACGTTTTCCGGAGTGACGACCGGTCTGTATACCCCATACCTCGGAGCGGGATCGCCGTACCATAAGCTGTGAGAATCCACAAAGAAGAAAGAAAGGCCATGCTCTCTCAGGTAAGAATCGAATCCGGGAACGTAGCCGCACTCGGCGAGCCAAATTCCTCTTGGTTCTCTTCCTGTGTGTCTCTTGTATGAATCGACTCCTATTTCGATCTGAGCGTGTATTGCTTCGGGGTAATTAGTCATCAAGGGCAAGAAGCCATGTGTAGCGTTGCAGGTAACGATCTCCAGCTCCCCGGTTTCCTGAAGACGGGCGAATTCTCCGACAAGATTTCCATTGCATTCATTGTAGACAGCTCTTATCTCCTCAAGTTCACGCAGATAATGCGTTGCCAGCCTGTTTGCGGCTGGATGCTCCGAAACTGTCCTGGAAATCTCGTTTCCAGCAAGCTCGATCGACGAACTAAGATAATTGCGATACTTTTTCTGCAGGTCCTTGTTAGCCAACATCTCCATCAGAGGAGGTGTTATGCTCATTGTTACTTTGAAATTCACTCCGTCTCGCTTCAGTCTTCTGAACCCTTGCAGGAGTGGAATATAGGTCTCTGTAATCGCCTCAAACAACCATCTCTCTTCCATGAAGCTTGGAAAATCGGGATGATTAATGAATGGCAGATGAGCGTGGAGCATGAGGACGAATCTTCCCTTTCCCATACAATCACCTTCCACTCTTGCTCTTCGAGATGGTCTTTATAAACTCATCGGAGGAGGGGTTGTCGGATGGTCCGGAGGACTTGGCTTGCTTTCCAGAAGTGAACTGCTCGTGAGAAGCCCTCTTCTCTTTTCTCGAACCCTTCTTCAAATCCACCCAGATTTCGTGCTCTGTGAATTTTGGTGAATTCCTGGGAGTTCTCGCAATTCTGGACTTCAATACACTCTTGAAATATCCGTTGTTATAGTAGCCAATCTCGGCAATATAATCTGCGTCTGGAAAATCGACCTGAAAGTACCAGTTCCCAGCATCGACCGAGATGTCTGCTTCTCTGAATCTGTGAGCGTTCTTTCCGTCGTAGATAATGTTGGTGATGTCGCTGACTCTTACAAGAATCTTTGATGAAGAATTCTCAAGGTTCCTTGCGGTCCATTCCGATAAATCCCACATTACGTAAACCCAATAGGGATTAATAGGGTGAATCGAGACAAAGTCGCGAGAGTAAGATGAAGGAATTCGGGCGTCGACGGGTTTTGAAGGACGAAGAATCTCAGAGGGGCTCTTAACTGAGACACTGCTCGAGTACTGACTGCTTTTCTGAGCAAATTTCTTCAGTGCACGAGCAATATCCTTCTTGCGCATTGTTCTTTTGAGATTGATTCCCATCATCTTCGCATAACGACGAAGATCTTGAATCGTCGGGTCGTTACTTAGAAAGGACTGTATTTCTTCGTTGTTCATGGTTAAAACCTCCTGGGCATGATTTCCTACTCAAGAAGATGATATCACACTACAGGAAGATAAATCAAGGGATTATAGGTAAATAACGACGATTATTATCCTTTTCCTTTCTCAGACAACTTAAGTTCCCGGTTTTACGAAATATCTCTTAACTTATCTACAACATAATCTGCCATATAGTCACTGTCCACTTGGAACTGAGAACCATCGTCCATCACCTTTATTGTCACAATGTCTCTTTCGATTTCTTCCCTTCCGATTAGAAGAGAGATTTTTGCCCCTATTCTTGATGCATGTTTCATCTTGTTGCGCATATTTCTCTCCATCACATCAACGAACGTAGATACACCCATCTTGCGGAGCCTTCTGGCGTAGTCAAATCCCCTCGCGCTTTCTTCTCTTCCGAAAGTCATTATAGCCACTTCAGAAGTTTCGGGTCCGTTGATTCTCACGTCTTCAGACTTGAGAAGCATTACGATTCTTTCAAGGCCTATTGCAAAACCGACTGCAGGGCAGCTCTTGCCTCCTATGAATTCAACCAGCCCGTCATATCGTCCTCCGCCGACCAGTTGATCCTGGCTCCCGAGGGAAGAAGATCTTATTTCGAAGGCAGTTCTCGTGTAGTAATCAAGTCCGCGCACCAGAAACTGATCTACTTCATAATCAATTCCTGCTCTCTCCAGATACCATTTCAGTTCTTCGAAATGACTCCTGCAATCGCTGTCAAGGTACTCCAATATCCCGGGAGCTCCGTGCACCAGTTCCTTATCTATCTTACAGTCGAGCAACCTAAGAACATTCGTCTCATATCTGCGTTGACAATCGGGGCACATTCCGGGAAGTTTGTTGGCATAATATTCTTTCAGGGCGGCCTTGTAATCCTCTCTGCAAACGGGGCAACCGATAGAATTTATGAAAAGCTTTGCATTGTTGATCTTCACTTCTTTGAGGAAGCTATTGGCCATCTCGATTATCTCGAAGTCGGCTAAAGGGCTCTCGGAACCCAATATCTCGGCACCGAATTGATGAAACTGGCGCAACCTTCCTGCCTGAGGCTTCTCATAACGGAACATTGGACCGTTGTAGAAGAGCTTAATTGGGGACCCGAGATTTACAAAGGAATTTTCAATGAATGCTCTCGCGACACTTGCAGTTCCTTCAGGTCTCAGAGTTATCGATCTGCCGCCTTTATCTTCAAATGTGTACATCTCTTTTTGAACGACATCCGTCGATTCGCCAACGCTCCTCTTGAAAAGCTCGGTGGCTTCGAATATGGGGGTACGTATCTCTGTGAATGCATACTTGTGAGAGATATTCCTGATTATCTCTTCAACGAAGTGCCAGTATTCGATATCTTCAAAGGCAATGTCCTGAGTTCCTTTTATTCTGTTAATCATGACTTTATGCATTCCTCCGTCTTCTAAGTAGGATCTTTCCGTCTCTCAACAACTTAGTTATAGCATATATGACAACTAGAAACTCGAGTCTTCCAAGAAACATTCCGATCGTCTCGGTCCAGATGAGTCCTGCGGGCGCACCCGGGACTGTTATCCCTACCGAGAGACCCACGGTACTTAAGGCTGAAGCATATTCGAAGGCCGAAAAGGCCATCGAATGGCCATATGACATCAGTACTCCAGTACCTACGGCATAGGTCAAAAAGTATAGAGAGAAGACGAGCAGAATCTCTTTCACAAGAGAGTTGTCTATGTATCTTCGAGTTTCGCCTTTCCATATCTCTTGCTTCAGGATCGCGTCCTTCGGAAGGAAATACCTTCTAATTTCCAGCCAGAGGATTTTGATCAGGGCAAACAATCTGTACTGCTTGAGACCGCCCGAGGTTGAATCGAGATCTCCTCCGAATATCATCAGCAGCACAATCAAGTAGATTCCATAGTGGTTCCAGGGAACAAAGTCAACGGTGGAGAAGCCCGTGCCAGTGAGCGCAGACACAGTCTGAAAGAGACTGTGTCGGAACTGTTCTGCTCCCGAAGAGTAAAATACCGCCAGAGTTCCAGTCATCAGGAGTGGGGTGAAGATCGCGAGAATAATGAACATCAGCTTGGGTTCACCGTTATTCCAGAAGGCTCTGAAGTTCTTCTTCCAGAGCGTGTAATGAATTCCAAACCCAGTAGCTCCAAGCAACATAAGGACGATCGTTATGCTTTCAATTGAAACACTGTTGAATTCTCCGATAGACCCAGTTCTGGTCGAAAACCCACCCGTTGCCAGAGCGGTCAATGAGTGGTTGACCGCGTCGAAGAAGCCCATCCCTGCCAATCTGTACATTATTACTCCAGCCAGAGCGTATGAACCGTATATCACCGCGATTGTTCTCGTAGAGCTCTTGATATTAGGAACTAAGTTGTCCATCCGTCCTTCGGCTTTGTAAAGGCCCAGCCCCGCCGGTCCAAGAATTGCCGACATCATGATAATTGCAATACCGGCTCCTCCAAGATACTGCATAATGCTTCTCCAGAGAAGGAAAGTTCCGGGAAGCGTTTCAACATCTACCAGGGTCAAACCTGTCGTGGTCCAGCCGCTGGTTGATTCAAATACCGCCTGAGTGAAATTCAGATGACCGCCAATGATAAACGGGAGAGCCGACAGAAGGATAGCTATCACCCAGGAGAAGAGGACGACTATCGCGCCTTCCTGAACTGTTATCGGTGAGCCGGGACGTACTCTCATAGTCAGCTTAAGCATCAGCCCCATAGCAAAGCTCAGCACTGCCGTGGTTATGAAAGCGAGACTCTGGACAAAGACACCGGGATTGCCGATGCAATATAGTAGTGGGATCAACAAAACAATGGGAAAGAAGACAAAGAGATTCCCGAGGTATCCAAAGACAAGTCTATATCTCTGTTTCAAAAGATTCTGAAACATCTACACCTCTCCTAGAAGAGTTTCGAATACAGAAGATTGGACCGTGGGACTGCTCAGCACCAGAAGAACATCACCCATTTCAATTACTGTGTTACCCCTCGGGATAACTACTTCGTCGTCCCTGATTATAGCCCCTATGACACTTTCGTTAGGGAGCGGAATGTCTTTAATCGCTTCTCCAAGAATAGGGGACTTCTCTGTCATCTCTATTCTGAGAATAGACACTTTCTCAGATGAGGGGAGCAGGTTCGTGATATGTTCTCTGAAGAGACTGTCTTCAAGAGCCACTCCAAGGATTTCAGTCGGACTGACAACGCTCTTGATACCCATCTTCTCGAAGACGGCCTTGTTGTCGGGATCATTTACCATGGCAACCGGTCTCTCTATTCCATAAACTCTTGAAGCAGTAAGACAAGCAACCAGATTGTCCTGATCGTACGGTGTTAAGGCCACAAAGAGGTCGGACCGGTCAAGCTCGAGTTGCTCCAAAACGTATCTCTTGCTACCATCGCCCCTAACGATGACTGCTCGGAGCTTCTTGGCCATTTCATCGCAGAACCTCTCATTCTTGTTCACTATCATCACGTTATGGCCTTTGCTCAAGAACCTTCTGGCCAGATGGTAGGCTATCTTCTCTCCACCGATCAGCACGATCTTCATTTTTCATCACCGCTGATAAAGTAGAGCGCATTCTTGACGTTTTCGACCGCCAACAGAGTCGGGCAGATTACTTCTATTCCAAAGTCCGAAAACATCTGAATATTGTTTGGATCGTAAGCTCTTGCAACAACTCGAGGAACTTCGAAATACTCCTTAGCCGACATCGAGATCATCAAGTTCGTGTTGTCGTCTGTGGTAAGTACCAAAGCGACATCGGCCTTGTCGAGCTTGGCTTCCTTTAGAACATCAAGCTCAGTCGCGTCCCCCAGTATGTTGAATCCAGTGAATTCATATGATAGTGCGTCGAAAGACGATTCGTTCCTATCAACGACGACCACACTGCAGCCCATTGAGGAGAGCCAGTTGGCCATTCTCGATCCCAGCCTTCCACACCCGAAGATAACAACATAGTACTCGTCTTTCTTGATCGCACCCTTCATGAAAGGCATTTCTACTCCTCCAGTTTCTTCAATTCGTCTGAAGCTTCCTTGAAATCTTCGTCAAGCGAAAGCGAAGCCTTTAGGTGTTTGATAGCAAGTTTTGGTTTTTCCTTTGCCACGAGCAAAGCGTAGAGAAAGTGCGGAAACGGGGAACCGGGAAAATCTGAGAACAGCTCGCTCATTAGCGATTCTGCGCTACCCGTCTCGCCTTCTTCGATCAACCTTCTTATTTCTCGTGCACGCTTGTATATGCTGTCTTCTTCTCTGAGTGCAAGTTCGAAAGCATCTCTGATTTCCTGGGGCGTAAAGGGCTTTGTCAGGAAATCAACTATGCCTGCTTTGAATGCGCTTCTCATCGATTCGGGAGATGTATCCGAGGAGACAATTATTACGGGTATTGAGTAAGCTCTATTCTTCAGTTCTTTGAGAAATTGAATTCCATTCATTGAAGGCAAACTCAGATCAGTAAATAGGAGGTCTGGCTTCCGCTTCTCTATTTCTTCCAGGGCTTCCTCAGCTGTAACGAAAGTATGGACTTCGTTGTCTTCGTTCTCCATGGTCTTTTTGACAATTCGCCTGACATTCAGCTCGTCATCGACCACGTAAACGAGTGCCATGCAATCACCTCCACAACACAAATCATATTACCATATTAAGCTCAAATAGTGTTTGAGAGTTTCAACAAGGGGAATTCTTAAAAATTGTTTGTTTCGATCTGTTTCCTTGCGAAGTCAAAAAGAAAGGATATGGCAAAGCCTGACACAATGAGAGGGAGGTTCAATATCTCAACAGTCAATAGGCAACTTGAGATCAGTAACCCCTCCAGCCAGACACTGAACACCACAAGAACCTGGTATATTGAGAGCACATAGGAGAAGAAGCTTCCAACCAGCAGATGCGAATACCGCTTTCTTACATCGCTTTTCTTCTCAGCGATTCCGAAAAAGTAGATAGAGGAGTTTATTCCAATGATGATGGCAAGAAACGGATCATGATTTGTCAGAAGCAATCCGTAGAATGAGTTCAAAGCGAGGGCTGCAAAGAGTACTCCACCGAGCATGAGCCAGAATGTTATCGACCTGCCTCTCATATTAGTCCCCCAACTATTCTTACGATTAGTGCAACGATATAAGCAACTGCAAGACTGTAGAAGACGGAGAAGAATACATACTTGTAGCTTCCGGTTTCATTCTTTATCACTGCAAGTGTTGGCATGCATGGAACATAAAGAAGTACAAAAACAAGAAAACTCAAAGCTATTTCAGGGGTTATCAATGTTCTTATGGCGCCAAGGGAGCTTCCTGAGACGCTAAGGTTTCCAAAGAACGTTGTAAGCGATGAAACGATGACTTCCTTTGCGGCTATTCCGAAAACTAAACTCGTTATCATTTCCCAAGTGTAACCCAGGGGAATGAACAAAGGTTCAAGTGATTTCCCAATCATGGCAGCGAAACTACCCGTCCCTTCTGAGGGAAAGTAGCTGAGAAACCATATTACAACAGAGGCGCCAAGGATTATCGTACCGGCCTTTTCAAGAAAGTGACGCCCCTTGTTCCAGGTATATAGAAGTATTGAACTGAGCCTCGGTTTTCTGTAACGTGGAAGCTCCATTATCAAAGTGGAGGGCTCACCCTTGAAGAAGAGCTTGTTGATCAGCAGCGCGGAAAGGACCGTTATAACAATGCTCAAAACATACAAGAAAAAAATCACTACACCGGCTCTTGCGCCGAAGAAGGTGCCTGCAATCAAAACATAGACTGGAAGCCTCGCACTACAAGAGATAAAGGGTGAGACAAGAATGGTCACTATTCGCTCTTTTGGTTCGGAGATCGATCTTGTTGACATAATAGATGAAACGTTGCATCCAAATCCAAGGAGCATAGATATGAAGGAACGCCCGCTGAGTTTCATTGCGTACATCAGTCTATCAATGACAAAGGCGGCTCTAGGCAGATAGCCGGTTTCTTCAAGAATTCCAAGTGCTAGGAAAAGTATGAAAATGTTAGGCACGAAAACCAAAACGGCTCCGACGCCTCCAATTATTCCATCAACAACGAGAGAACGAAGCCAATCCAAGCCGATGAAGCCGCCAAATGCGCGGCCCAGGCCTCCGAGCAGTTCTTCGATCATGATCGATAAGGGTCCTGAGATAGTGAATGTCAGCTGGAAGATGATGTACATAACCGCAAGGAATATCAAAATCCCAAGAAATCTATGAGTCATAACGTGATCTATTGCTTCGGAAAAATTCCACCCTATCTTTTCTTTACCTTTAACGGATGTGGAAAGGATCCTCTTTATGTATTTGTAGCGAGTTTCAGCGATTTCCACGGAGAAGTCGTAATCCAGAGTTATTCCCGTAATTTTTTGAACTTCGTAGTCCCTTTCCAGGAGCTTTATCGAAAGCCAGCGTTCGTCAAATCCTGCCATAGAAGGATTTCCTCTTATTCTCTCGGATAGATCTCTAAGGTGAGCTTCTACTTCATCGGAGAAAAGATAGTGGACATGGCTGCTGCTCTTGGTGCTCTTCACAAGAGTATTCTTCAACTCTTCGATACCTTCGCCAGTGACCGCCGAGGTAACTACAACAGGGATGCCAAGCTGCTTTGAAAGCTCGTTCTTGTCGATCTCAAAGCCTGCTTTTCTAGCCTCGTCGACTGCGTTCACTGCGAGGACCACATCTCCGCGAAGCTCAAGAACTTGAAGAAGGAGATAGAGACTTCTTTCCAGATTGACAGCATCACCTATGACCATTGCGACACCGGGTTTTTCGTTCACGAGGAAATCCCTAGCAATTTTTTCATCGAGACTGGTGGCGCCCAGAGTGTAGGTGCCTGGGAGATCAACGACATCTACGGTGTGATTGTGATGCTTCATCACGCCGGCTCTCTTTTCAACGGTAACGCCGGGCCAGTTTGCAACTACCTGTCTTGAACCGGTGAGAGCGTTAAATATACTTGTTTTCCCAACATTTGGGTTTCCCAGAAGCGCTATTGTAGATTTTCTTGACTCGATTCCATCTCGATGTTTTTCCACGACTGAATTTATCTCTCCCTAACTATGATTCTCATTGCCTGGCCTCGCGAAAGTGCAGAACGGATACCATTTGCGTTTATCTCGATTCTCTTTCCGATATTGCCGGTAACGGTGATTTTCTTGCCCACTTCTATCCCGACCATCCGAAGCCTCTCCCTGAATCCCATTCCACCATTGATGATGCTGACCAAGTATTCTCCATTTGCAGCATATGAAAGCGGAACGGAGGAGGTTTCGACAAGAATCCACATCGAAATATCCTCTCTAAGAGTGATGTCAGTTCCCTTTATTCTGAATACTTTTGGGTCTCCGAAGGGGGCCACTTTTACTAGCTGTATCTCTTCACCGCATACAAAACCGAGACCGCAAAGTCTCTCTCTTGTTAGAGGAGGAAGTTCCAGTTTTCTGATCTTGCCCTTTTCTCCTTCACACATTCTTGACAGAGGAACGACCATTGACATCACCCTTATTGAGAATTTGTCTCAATAAGATTGTATCATTAAACGACCCTCGATGCACATGAATCTGGGAGAAATATTCAGGTGGATCGCCTTTTAAGGCTGAACTTGGTTATCTTTAGTTTGACAATTGACGTATAATCTTTGAGAAAGGGGTGGTAGGGTGCTTAAGATATTCCAGGTCGATTCATTCACGACGGTTCCTTTTGGCGGGAATCCTGCCGGCGTCTGTCTCATTGATGAAGAGATAGACGAGAGACTATACCCAAGAATTGCATCGGAAATGAATCTTTCGGAAACCGCATTTGCAAGACCAGGTGTCGAGAAGAATAGTTATGGTTTGAGATGGTTCACACCGAAGGTTGAGGTGAAGATGTGCGGCCATGCGACTCTTGCCACTGCCTGGATACACTATACCGAGCTTGGAATCAGAGGCGAGATCTCGTACGAAACACTAAGCGGGAAATTGAGGGTAAAGTACGTTGATGGGAAGATAGAGATGAATTTCCCTTCTGATAACCCTTACAGAGTGAAAATCGATGAAATGCTTGAAAGGATTATCGGTGTGGAAGGAGATTGCTATTACTCCCCTCGCACTGAAAAGCTGCTTTACATAATCTCCTCAAAATCGAAACTTGAGAACCTATCCTTTGACTTCAATCTTCTTGAGAACTGCGATTTTGGATACACGGTGAAGGGACTGATCGTCTCTTCTCCGGGCGACGAAAAGTTCGACTTCTACTCGAGATACTTCGCTCCCTGGGTGGGAATCAACGAAGACCCTGTTACCGGTTCGGCACATACGGTTCTCGGACCATTCTGGTCGGCGAAACTTGGCAGAAAAAGCCTCAGTGCCTGTCAGCTCTCCTCCAGAAGAGGAGAACTCGATCTAGAAATGCTTCCAGATAACAGGATTCTCATTCTTGGGGAGGCCGTCACTGTAATAAGGGGAACTATTTCAATCTAGATTCGTCTGGATCGGGTTCAATTCTAAGACTAGCTTCATCCATCGACTCGCGCGGATTCACGGTGGCAAAGACCCTTTTTGAAGGATCCTCACTTGCAAGAATATAAGAGAAGAGTGTGAGGAGCAAAAAGATCGGTCCAAGTGAAAATCCCGCCACTGCAACGTGATTGGCCGACCGAATATTGGCAAAACCCGTCGCAAAAGAGAACCAGGCGAAGACTAGTCCAGAGAATATGTCTGCTCTGAAATGAGTGAGCAGCAAGGCCGGGATGATCAGCAGAAACAGCAGGAGAACCGAAGCTGTTTCTTTGGAAGAGAAGAGCGAAAGACTGCTAAAGAGAATCACAAGACTGAACGAAAAGGAAAGACTTCCCAGATAGCCGGACTTAATGTGTTTGATCACATCACCGTAGTTAGGTCTACCCAATCTGAAAAGCTGAACTGAAAGAAAAACGATAGGAATCGAAAGAATCAGAGACAGGCCTTTAATGCCTCCGGCGGAGAAGAGTATCCAGCAGGTGAACATTGTATAGAGCGATAGAAGCCACACGTAATCGAAATCCGCCCTTTCAATTTTTCTGATGAAGAGAAAGTGAGTTACAATCAGAATTGGCCACAATAGACTCCGAGAAACAGCAGCATAGAGATATCCGCTTTGGTCGAAAGCAAAATACTCGGTGAGAATAACTCCGAGTATGTACGAAAAGGCCCATATGGCAAGGGTGATCATTATCAGATTTCTAGAAATTCTCAAATCGCCGCCTCCGTTCAAACTGGAAAAAAGGTTGACTATATGGAACGTATCTTGTCAAGCACTGACTTCTCGATACTTGATAACTTTGCAGAGGCTTCATCTCTATTCTTTGCTCTAGTATAAATGTATATCTTGAGTTTCGGTTCGGTCCCGGAAGGCCTTATCGCATACCATGAGCCGTCGCTGAACTGAAACTTGATTGCGTCTGATACCGGGATCCCGGTTTCTACAGCCATTCCGTTGAGAATGTCATTGTCAGTGGCACTCAGAAAGTCTATGTACTTCACAATCTTTGAATTGCCGATCTCAGCCGGGTATTCCTTTCGATATTCTTTCATTATTTTACTGACTCGCTTTTGCCCCTCAACACCTTCTAGAACCAAGGAGATCTGCTTTTCGGCAAATACTCCGTATTCTACGAAAAGCTCATCAAGCACGTTCAGCAAGGTCTTTCCTTTCTTCAGGAAGTAAGCTGCCATTTCGCAAAGAAGCATCGATGAAGATACTGCATCCTTGTCTCTCACAAAGTTGCCTGCAACATATCCAATACTTTCTTCGTAGCCGAAGATGAACTTTCCCTCTCTCCTCTCTTCGACGTCGAGCGCTTTGCCGCAGATATTCTTGAATCCAGTGAGAGTCTCGTAGGTCTTCACGCCGTAGCTTTCTGCAATGGTTTTGGCCATATCTCCCGTGACAATGGATTTCACTATGAATCCATCTATTGGCAGAGAGGATTTCTCTTTCATCGAGAGAAGGAGGTAGTTGACAAGGAGCGCGCCAGTCTGATTGCCGTTTAAGGGAACAAAATCATCATTCCCCCTCACCATTACTGCCAGCCTGTCGGCGTCCGGGTCGGTTGCCAGAAGAATGTCGGCCCGCTTTTCCTGCCCAACTTCTCTGGCAAGTGTAAAGGCCTTTGTGTCTTCGGGATTTGGATAACCGACCGTCGAGAAATCCGGATCTGGTTCCTCCTGTTCCGGAACAACGAATACATTCTTGAAGCCTCGTTCACGCAAGACGCGGCGGACCGGAATGTTTCCCGTGCCATTCAAAGGTGTGTAGACTATCCTGATTGATTTGTCGAGTTCTTCTTCCGAGTCTCTCAGTGTTAAGGACAAAACCTTCGATATGTAGAGATCGTCAAGCTCCTCTCCCACTTCAACTAGGAGGCCTTCATTTCGAGCTGCATCAAGTTCAATCATCTTCGGTCCGACGAACAGCTCGGTACTTCTCATTTCTTCATATACCCGATCTGCAATATCGGAGAGAACCTGGGCGCCATCCTCCCAGTAGAGTTTATAGCCATTGTACTCTTTGGGATTGTGGCTGGCTGTTATCATTATTCCAGAGATAGTCGAGAGCTGGAGAACGGAGAAGGATAGCAACGGTGTGGGCCTTATGTCGTCAAACAAATAGACCTTGATTCCGTTTGCAGTAAGCACCGACGCCGCGATCTCGGCAAATGCTCGCGACATATGCCTGGAATCATGAGCTATTACCACGCCTCTTTGCTTGTATTCAGGATTTCCAGAGAGAATGAGATTAGCCAGACCCTGCGTAGCCCTGGCGACGGTATATTTATTCATTCGATTATCACCAGCACCTAGTTTTCCTCGAAGCCCGGCTGTGCCGAACTCCAGTTCCTTGTAGAATCGTTCCTTTATTTCGGTTTCATTTTCTGCGATTGAAAGTAATTCTATACGAGTAGCCTCATCGATCACAGGGCTATCAAGCCATCTTTGGTAACTGCTCTTATAATCCATTTCTACCTCCTTTGCTTTCCTATAATTATATCTCATCAACCTTATGTTCAAGAAAGAAGCACTTCGCTCTATCTTTGAAATCGCGGTGATCCAGGCAGTCTTTTGTTGCCTTGAGCACTGCGGCACATTGTATAATCGCAGAGGCTGCACGAAAACCCGGGGGGTGTCGTTTTGCTTTACAGAACTATTATGGTTGGCGAAAACCTTGAATCAATGCAGTGTGAAAAGTATTTTGAGAGTCTTTTTGAAGTTGATTTCGATTATCTGGTTGGTCTTGGAAAGGATATGCCGACGATTCTTTTTATTGACGCGAGCAAGTACAGCAAAGATGTTCTTAACGACTGGATCTTTGCATTCACAAACATAATTCTGATTAACAACAATCCGATTCGGGCATTCATCATCAGGGGCTATTCTGAAGAACTGCAGGAATTCAAGGGATATTATAGAGTGGTAAGCAGTTACAAGAGTCCGAGGCAGATAGTTCAGGAGATTATCTTGAACGTCAATGACAACCTAGACAAGATGATTGGAAACAGCAGCAGAGTTATTCAAATGAAGAAGATGCTGGTTCTCTCAATGTTTTACGACGGCTCAATAATGATTCTCGGAGAGACCGGGTCTGGCAAGAATCTACTTGCAGAAGTAATAGCCAAGCTCTCTCCCAGAGGTTCCAGGCCCTTCTATTCGATTAACTGCGCGGCGATACCGGAGAACCTACTGGAAAGCGAACTCTTTGGATACAAGAAGGGGGCCTTCACCGGAGCAACTTCCGAAAAAGTCGGTCTAATCGAACAGGCAAATAACGGAACTCTTTTTCTCGACGAAATTGGAGATATGCCGCTGAACCTGCAGGCCAAGATACTTGCAATAACAGAGAATCGGGAGTTCTTCAAAATTGGTGCGACCAGACCAATAAAGGTGGATGTCCGTTTCATAACTGCAACAAACAGGTACGACGACTCGGCCATGAGAAATGACTTAAGATACAGACTTTCGGCTGTGAAGATAGATCTGCCGCCTTTGAGAGAAAGGAAGAGCGACATTTCACTGATCTTCGATGAAATTCTTGAGAAAAAGGGATACCTCGTGAAGTTTGAGAATATCCCGCAGGACCTGAAGGAGAGATTCCTATCATACAGTTATCCTGGAAATGTGAGAGAACTGATCAACATGATCGAAGAATATCTGGCTGTGAATGACGTTGTTCAAGCTTCCGTCAATTCCTCCATGTCCAAAAATGTGAAGGTTCTAGCCGAGGAGGCAATAGTTGCAAGAATGGTAAATGGCACAAGTTACAAAGATTTCCTTCAGGAAGTCTACAAGAGTGTTTCACGAGAGCTCTTATTGCAGCGTTCAGAGGTCCTCGGAAATGATATCAATGAGATTGCCAGGGAATTCGGACTCACAACAAGAAGAATCAGAGATCTGCTTGCAGAGCTAAATAGCTCTGCAAAGGCAATTGCTCCGAACGACGATGATGAGTGAGTTGCCGATCCTTGAATTCCTCCTTATCTCGGAATATTAATGTATAATCTCTGAAGTAGGAGGTGTTCTTTTGGCGGTACGAAAGCTCAGTCTTCCCACGGGGGTTGAAGTCGCCGAGCTTTTCGGAGAGTACGATCGAAAAGCAAAGTTCATTCAAAAAAAGCTTGATGTAAGGATTTCTATTATAGGTGATGAGATCTGGATTAAGGGCGAAGACGGTACTGGAATTGACATAGCTGGAAAGATTGTGGACGAACTCGTTCAGATGAACAGAGATGGCCATCTTGTAGAGTGGAGGGAGTTTGAGTATATAGTTGATCAACACCTGCAGCACGATGAAGATGGAGAAAGTTTCAAGGGGGTTTACAGCGAAGTAAAGGAGACAACTTTACTTTCCAATAGAATAAGGCCCAAAACAATCGGACAGAAGAATTACATGGAAATGATGAAGGAGAAGGAACTAGTCTTCTCTATCGGTCCCGCCGGAACTGGAAAGACTTATTTGGCAGTGGCGATGGCAGTCGATTTTCTTAAATCAGGCAAGGTACAGCGAATAATTCTAACTCGTCCCGCCGTTGAAGCCGGTGAGAAGCTGGGTTATCTTCCCGGAACTCTTCTCGACAAAGTCGACCCCTATTTAAGGCCTCTCTACGATGCACTTATGGAGATGATTCCTGCAGAGAAACTCGCTTATTACAGAGAGAGCTCGATAATTGAAGTAGTTCCTCTTGCATATATGAGGGGAAGGACACTGAACAATTCTTTCATAATCCTCGACGAAGCTCAGAATTCGACCTATCAGCAGATGAAGATGTTTCTTACCAGGATAGGCTTCGGATCAAGGGTGGTTGTTACGGGGGACATAACTCAGATCGACCTTCCGAGAGATTCGGGATCGGGCCTGGTTGTTGTGCAGAAGGTATTGGGATCTATCTCTACAGTCGGGTTTTCCTACTTGACAGAACAGGACGTGGTGAGAAATCCCCTTGTGAAAGACATTATAAAGGCTTACGATGAGTATGAAAGAGAAGAAAAGGTCGAGGAATAGCGATATCCCTAAAGTCCAGTTCCCTCTAGAGAGACTTCTGAATGTCAAAGATCTCACCAATTTCGTTGTCTTTCCCGTATTTCTTGCGCTGTTGAACAGGTTGCCATTCCTTTCGCTACCCTCAAAACCCTTTCTCTATTTTGTGGGCTCAGCGATCCTTTGGTATATTTTTGCGGAAAGGTCAGTGAGGAGCAACAGGTACTTCAATCTTCACAGGGCATACAGGATAACATTCTTTTCGGTGGTCGCTTTTGGGGTTTTCGTAAACTCCTTCGTGCCCTCACTTATAGATGAGGCATTATTGCCGGAGATGACTCCAATCTTTCTCAGTGTTTCAATGGTGACCGTACTTATAGGCTATCAGGAAGGAATAGGCAGCGGATTGTTTATGTCGTTCCTTGCATCTGCCAATCTCGACAACTCGCTCGAGACTTTTATCTTGTTGTCTGTAGTAGTGCTGGCGACAGCGCTTACAACCAGGGCAATAGAGAGAAGAATCGAAATTGCCAGAGCCGGATTCGAAGTCAGTTTGATATTCGTAGCGATTAACGCAATCAGAATAATACTTCAGGGAGAGCCTATACATGCCGTGGATCTGCTGATCGCTTTCGCCAATCCGATTCTCTCTTCAGTAATCGTAATCGGAATAGTTCCCTATCTGGAATACGCAAGCAGAATCTACTCGAACACTGGCCTCATAGAATTGGGGAATCTCTCTCACCCGCTCCTCAAGAATTTGTCGATTTACGCACCTGGAACCTATTATCACAGCATATCACTTGCCAACCTTTCGGAAGCGGCTGCTGAGAGAATAGGAGCGAACTCCATACTTGCGAGAGTTGCTTCGTATTTTCACGACATAGGTAAGTCGAAGCGACCACAGTATTTTACTGAAAACCAGCAAGAAGGGACGAATCCACACGATAACATTACCCCTTCAATGTCGAATCTCGTTATAAATGAACACGTGAAGCAAGGCATTGAGCAGGC
>DSBT01000343.1 GCA_011045915.1 Mesotoga infera | reverse complement strand
TCCCCGGACGTTTCTCCGGGCAATTATCCCCTCGAGCCAATCTTGATTCTCAGCATATGCCGCTGAAGTTTCGCCTCGTTTCTGGCGCGTTCACGCCTGGATTTGCTGACTTCAAGCAATTCCTCTGCTCGTTTTAGACGCTGCTTGGCTCTTTCTACGCTGATCTCCTCAGGAGTCTCCGCGGCATCTGTCACGATTGTCAAGCTGTCTCTCTCTTGGAGGACGTATCCTCCGTGAACGGCAAACCGCAGAGTTTCAGAACCTGATCTGATTTCCATTACGTCGACTGTAAGCTTCATCAGCGCAGGCGCTCTTTCTGGCAGGTAGCCGATCTCTCCTTCAGTAGATCGAAAAGAGATGTAATCGGCCTCCCCCTCCCATTCGATTCCATAAGGAGTTGTGATTGTCGTTCTTAGTCCCATCTCACTCATCCTTGGAGAGGTTCTTCGCCTTCTCGATTGCCTCGTCGATGGTCCCCACCATCATGAAGGCCTGTTCGGGAAGATCATCGTGTTTGCCCTCCAGTATCTCTTCAAATCCTCTTATCGTCTCCGATATCGGCACGTATTTGCCTTCCATGTTGCTGAATTTCTCGGCCACGAAGAACGGCTGAGTCAAGAACCGCTGTATCTTCCTCGCCCTCTGAACGGCGAGTTGATCCTCTTCCGACAGCTCTTCCATACCGAGAATCGCAATTATGTCCTGAAGGTCCTTGTATCTCTGCAAAACCTCTTGGACCCTTCTGGCTACCTGATAATGCTCCTGTCCGACAACTACCGGATCCAGGTTCTTAGACGTGGAATCCAGGGGATCAACCGCCGGATAAAGTCCCTGCTCGGCTATCGAACGGGAAAGGTTAACTGTGGCATCGAGATGGCTGAAGGTAGTAGCTGGCGCGGGATCGGTGAAATCATCGGCCGGAACGTAGATTGCCTGAACGGAAGTGATAGAGCCCGATCGAGTCGAGGTGATTCTCTCCTGCAGGTTTCCCATTTCGGTCGCGAGCGTCGGCTGGTAACCGACAGCAGAAGGCATTCTTCCAAGGAGAGCCGAGACTTCGGAGCCGGCCTGAACAAATCTGAAAATGTTGTCAATAAATACGAGAACGTCCTTCTTCTGCACATCCCTGAAGTATTCAGCCATGGTTATTGCAGAGAGTCCAATTCTAAATCTCGCACCGGGAGGTTCGTTCATCTGTCCGAATACTAGAGCAGTATTCTCGATAACGCCGGCTTCCTGCATATCCAGCCACAGGTCGTTTCCCTCTCTGGTTCTTTCACCTACCCCTGCGAAGACCGAAAGCCCCTTCTGCTCGATTGCGAAGTTTCTGATTAGCTCCATGACGAGAACGGTTTTCCCGACGCCGGCGCCGCCGGAGAAGCCTATCTTTCCTCCCTTGCTGAATGGCGCGAGAAGATCGATGACCTTTATTCCCGTTTCGAGTATCTCGACTTCAGTCTGCTGATCTGTGACCGATGGAGCCGATCTGTGTATTTCCCAGTGATCGGAAAACTTCACCTCACCGTGCTCGTCTATCGGTTCGCCGAGAAGATTGAACATTCTTCCGAGAATCTCTTCTCCGACAGGTACTTTAATCTGTGTTCCCGTATCGAGAACTTCCTGGCCTCTCACGAGTCCATCAGTGCTGTCCATGGCAATCGCCCTGACACTGTTATCACCTATCAGCTGTGCAACTTCGAGGACTATCTCTTTATCTAAGAATTCGTTCTTTACTTTTAGGGCGTTCAAAATGTCGGGAAGTCTCCCTCCCTCATACGATACGTCTACGACGGGTCCGGTTATGGCGACTATCTTCCCAATGTTCTCTTCCTTCTTATCGGGCACACTCACACCTCCAAAATCAATTAACCATTAAGAGCCTCTGCACCGTTTACAACTTCGATTATCTCCTGAGTGATATTCGACTGGCGCAGTTTGTTTCTCACCAGAGTCAACTGCTCTATCATACTTTTCGCATTCTCAGTTGCATTCTTCATTGCGGTTTGTCTGGAGAAGAGCTCCCCGACCTTCGTTTCATACAAGCCCTGAAGAACCTTTGCAACAAGCCAAGAATTAAGAACATCTTTATACAGAACTTCGACTTCAGGTTCAAAGTCAAACAGATCATTGTCCGGCTTTTGAAGATCTTCGACTGGAAGCAGCCTGACGGTTTTCGGCATCTGCGCGAGAGGATTCTTGAAAAGGCTGAAAACCATTTTCAGGCCCGATGCTTTCTTGTCTTCCATAACATCGACAATGTCGTCAACGATGATGGCCGCCTCGTCAAGATCTGGAGTATCGTAGAAATGACTGAAAGCGGTAATAGGCAAGCCGCTCTTCTTGAAATAGCTTTCCGCCTTGATACCAACCGTAACGATGTGTACGATATCCGATTTTTCAACTTCTCGCTCTGCGGCCTTCATTATCTCGGCATTGAAAGCGCCGGCAAGCCCCATATCCGAGCTGACTACAAGAAGGATATCTTTTTCTCCCCCGGTTTTCGGGTGGTTCGTATCTCCAAAATAAGCTCTGGTAAGCGCCCTTTGCATCGCTCTTTCGTATAGCCTGACGAACTTCAGCCCTTTTTGAACTTTGTTTATCTTTGCCCGCGCGACCATCTCCATAGCGCGGGTAATCTGCATCGTCGAGTTTGTTGACTCGATGCGTTTCTTTATCGTTCGCAGTTTGCCCTTGCTCACCGTCAATCATCCCCGCTCGGAGAAAAGCTTTTTCGTCTCTTCTATAGCCATCTTTAGACGAGTCTCAACTTCATGTTCGATTACCTTCTTCTCTTTTATCGAATTCAGTACATCGCTATAAGAGATTTCAAGAGTCTTTAGGAGAGAGGTCTCGAATTTCGAAACCTTCGCGGTTTCCATATCGTCAAGATAGCCCTTGGTTCCGGCATAAAGAACGACTACCTGTTCCTCAACGGGCATTGGGACGTACTGATCCTGTTTCAAGAGTTCCGTCAGTTTCTCGCCCCTTGTCAGCTGGTCTCGGGTGGCCTTATCGAGTTCAGTCGCAAACTGGGCAAAAGAAAGAAGATCTCTGTACTGAGCCAGCTCGATTCGGAGACTTCCCGCAATCTTCTTCATTGCCTTTATCTGTGCAGCGCCTCCAACCCTCGAAACTGAAAGGCCGACATTGATCGCCGGTCGATTTCCAGCGTAGAAGAGGTTTGGATCCAGGTATATCTGTCCGTCGGTTATGGATATCACGTTTGTCGGTATGAATGCCGATACGTCGTTTGCCTGGGTCTCAATAATCGGTAGCGCAGTGAGCGACCCGCCGCCGTAGTTTTCGTTCAGTCGTGCCGCCCTCTCGAGCAACCTGGAGTGTAAATAGAATACATCTCCCGGATATGCCTCTCTTCCCGGTGGTCTTCTAAGCAGCAATGAGAGCTCCCTGTAGGAAGCCGCGTGCTTGGAAAGGTCGTCATATATGACAAGGGAATCCTGACCTTCAAACATGAAGTGCTCGCCCATTGCAGCTCCCGCGTAGGGAGCGAGATAAGAGAGAGACGCCGTTTCGGAAGCCGAAGCGAAGACAATCGTCGTGTACTCCATTGCTCCAAACTGGTTCAGCTTGTCGATTATCCTTGCGAGAGCGGCCGTCTTCTGACCTATTGCCACATAGATGCATTTGACGCCCTGTCCCTTCTGGTTTATTATCGCGTCGATCGCTATGGCCGTTTTCCCGGTTTGCCTGTCCCCGATTATCAACTCTCTCTGCCCTCTTCCAATGGGAATGGTCGCGTCTATTGCCTTTATTCCCGTCTGCAGAGGAGTGTCGACCGGCTTTCTCATTACTACCCCGGTTGCCTTGACTTCGACCGGTCTGTAGCTATCTGTTCTGATGGGTCCCTTTCCATCGAGGGGAATCCCGAGAGGATTCACGACTCTTCCGAGAAGCTCCGGTCCCGTGGGGACTTCCATAATACGTCCGGTTCGTCTGACGAGATCGCCTTCCTTTATCTCCTCATATTCCCCAAGAATGACTATTCCCACATTGTCCTCTTCAAGGTTCAACGCAAGACCAAAGACGTTATTCTCGAATTTCACCAGCTCGTTTGCCATTACGCCTTTGAGGCCGTAGGCCCTTGCAATGCCGTCACCTATTTGGATTACCTTTCCCGCTTCAAAATAATCAAACTCTATATCAGTCTTTTCTAGCTGATTCTGTATGACTTTCGTAATCTCAGATGGACTGATCTTCACTCATTCACCTCCCGAGGGCCCGAGCCCAATTCCTGGCTCACTCTCTTCAAACGACCGCTGAGACTCGTATCAATTACTTCATCTCTGAACCTGATCACATAACCTGCTATTAGATTTGGGTTAAGGTTGACCTTCAAAACCCCTTCCATTCCCGTTATTTTCCTGACTTTCTTCAGAACGTTCTCTCTCTCTTCGGAACCCAGTTCCACAGGAGAATCGATCTCGACATCTATCCTATTGCTTTCAAAAAGAAGTCTCGCGCCAAACGAGTTTTCGATGTCTGCCAGGAGCTCAAGTCGCTTCATCGATACAAGAAGAGAGACAAGTCTCTCTATCTGATCCAGAGGCTTTTGAATGAAGCTCAGGAGAATGGTTTCCTTTCTCTCGGCCGAGAGCGTAGGATCGAAAAGAAACTCTGAAAGTTCAACATCAGAAGCAATCTCAGAAAGCTCTTGCAGCTGAGATCGCGCTTGCTCTCTATTCGACGGGGGAAGGCTAAAAAAGAGCGCGTTCGCATACTTGGCGGCCAGAGAAAGGATTCTCTTCACTCCTTGTCACCCATGCTCTCAAGAATCCTCTTCGCATATTGCTTCTTGGCAGTATCGTCCATCTCCTTCTGTAGAAATCTTCCCACCATTGCAACGGCTGCGGTCACAATCGCGCCCTTGACTTCGCCTGCAGCCTCTTCACGTTCACGTTGTATCTGAAGCTCCGCAGACTTGTACATCCTCTGTATCTCCTGTTGGGCATCTTCTCTCGCGTTTCTTACGATTTCCTCGGCCTGTCTTTCAGCCCGGGTAACTATCTCTTCGGAAGCAGAATGGGCTTCCTCGATCTTCGCTTGATATTCTCTCTTCAGTTCATTTGCTTCGGTCCGCATCTTTTCGGCTTCTGCGATTTCGCTGCGTATCTTCTCTTTGCGCTGTTTCATGACCTCAAAGAACTTGTCGAAAAGCAGCTTCTTCAGCACGAAGAATAGAAGCAGAAAATTTAATATCGACAATATGGCTGTCAGATTGAGTTCAATCAAGTTAGCACCCCTCCTCTACTCAGGGGAAAAAATTCAGACGACAAGCAGAATCATGAATGCAATAACAAGAGAATAAATGCCGGTGGTCTCCGCAATCGCGTCTGCCAGGATCATTCTGGTTGTCAGGGTTCCTATCATTTCCGGCTGCCTTGCCATTGCTTCCATCGCACTTGCACCTATTCTACCTTCACCTATACCGGCTCCGATTGCACCTATTCCCATTGCAAGTCCGGCTCCGATAAACTTTCCCATCAACATCAAGCCTTCTCCAATATCCACAGTAAAACCTCCTTACTCTATTAATGAGCTAATATATGCTATTGCAAGTATCGTAAATATCAGTGCCTGGATAGCTCCAAAGAACAGTCCGAAGATACCCCACAACGCCGCCGGAAGGACAAAGTACTTGACGAGATAACCGAGGATGACTATCAAGATCGCCCCTCCCATGATGTTTCCAAAAAGCCTTAATGCATGGGATACGGGCTTGGCTATCTCACCGATCACGTTTATGGGAAACATCCACCAAATCGGTTCAAAGAAACTCTTCCCCCACTTCTTCCAGCCCTTCACCTTAATTGCGTAAACGTGGCTCATGGCGAAAACAAAGAATGCAAGCATGAGGTTCATATTTAGATCTGAAGTGGGCGCATACCATGAGTCCGAAAGGATTGTGAGCTTGACGCCTCCGCCTTCAAGAGGAATCGTGTTGATGCCCGGGAAGCTCGCAATAAAGTTCGATACGATAACAAACAAGAAGAGCGATGCGGCTATGTCGAATATGGGCCTCACAAACTCCTTTCTCGTAACTGAGCCCTTAACAAGATCCAGTATGTAATCCAGCAAGACCTCCAGGAGACTCTGTTTCTTGCCTGGAATTATCTTGAAGACTTTCACTCTCGTCGCCATGAAAATGATTATCGCCATAACGACCCAGGTCATTATTATCGTCATCGGATTGACTCTGCTGAGCGGCCCGTCTCCGAAAGGCAACTGATAGATCCACCTCTGGCCCACACCTTCAAGCTGGAATTTGTAGCCCGTGGCAACTATGTAAATTATTACGGCAAGATATCCGCCAAAGATAACTCCAAGAAATACCTTGTCGGATCTGGTTAGATTAAGTTTCACTGAGCCACCTCCCGAAGGCTATAGCTGCGATTTTTAGGTTCATCATGCCGAGAAAGCTTCCAAGGAAGAATTCGAGGGAAACGGTGGCCGCCGTAGCAAAACAGATACCATAGAAAAAGTATCTCGCGAGAAAGCCGGCAGGGACCCTCTTCTTCTCTCTTATCAAAATCTGCGCGTCATAGTTAATCAGTAATAGAGCGATGAGAGCAAAAGCAGTTCCATAGAAAACGCCGATTTCCGAACCGGAAAGTGATGTAACAGCAAGGGCGGTACTTTCAACCATTGCTAGAACTGCCAGTATTATCGATGTCTTCATCATCATTGTCCTTGTTTCTGTCATATCGCTCTGCCTCTTTCAAGAGATATCTTATTCCATTATATATGCCGGAGAAGGCTCCGAAAAGTAGGAAAAATGAAATCCACAACCTCTCCATACCGACAAATCTGTAGAGCAGGTAACCAAGGCCGCCTGCGACTGCAATATTGGCGACCACAATTACTGCAAACTGATAAAGCGATGCAAGCGCCGTCCAGTTGATTCTGTTTCTATTCTCCTTCAAGTTGACGCCGTCTCCCCGCTAGCACCAGTAATCGCCGACGGAGATTTCAATGTCCAGAGGAACGCTCAGCTCAACTACTTCTGACATTCCCTCCTGCAAGATCTCCTTGAGTTTTTCTAGTTCGTTTTCGGGAGCCTCATAAACCATTTCGTCATGGACCTGAAGAATCGCAAAACTCTCCATTTTATGCTCTTGCAGCAATTCAAAAATCTTTATCATGGCCATTTTCATGATATCGGCCGCCGTTCCCTGAATAGGTGTGTTTATAGCTATTCTCTCGCCCTCTTGAATGACGTTCCTGTTTTTCGTTTTGAACTGCGGAATCTCTCTCTTTCTTCCAAACATAGTTCTCACAAGGCCCTTGTCCTTCGCCTCAGAGATTGTGTCCTTAATGAAGGCCCTCACCTGAGGATAGGCCTTGAAGTAGTTGGATATCATCTCTTCGGCAGCACTCGATGGGATCTTCAATCTGCTTGCCAAACCGTAAGAGGATATTCCGTAGATTATGGAAAAGTTCACCATCTTTCCTATCCTTCGCTGTTCATCAGTTACTTCGCTTTCCTTTATGTCGTAAAGGTTTGCGGCCGTGAGGCTGTGGACGTCCTTGTCGTTCTTGAATGCATCAAGCAACTGTTCGTCCTGACTCAGATGCGCAAGGATTCGAAGCTCGATCTGAGAGTAATCGGCACTTACTATCCTCCAGCCTCTCTTCTGTGGAATTACGCACTTTCGTATCTCTTTTCCCTCTTCATCCCGTATCGGTAGATTCTGCATGTTTGGATTGCTGCTGGAAAGCCTTCCAGTTCCAGTACCCGTCTGGTGATAGCTTGTGTGGATTCTTCCCGTCGCTTTGTTTACAAGAGATGGAAGTGAATCTAGATAAGTCGACTTCAACTTCTGGTACTTTCTGTATTCAAGAAGTTTCTGCACTGCCGGGTGCTCTCCGGAAAGTTCTTCAAGAGCGTCTGCACTGGTCGAATAAGAACCGCCCTTCGTCTTTCTTGAAGGGGTTAATCCCAGGCTTTCGAAAAGCACTTTTCCCACCTGGGAAGGGGAATTGGGATTGAACTGCTCCCCCGTCAGATCGAATAACTCTTCAAGGATCCGGTCGAGAAGCTTGCCGTATTTAACTGAAAGACCTGTGAGCGAAGGCACGTCGAAATATACGCCGTTCAGCTCGAGATCGGCCAGTACGGGTATTAGGGACAGTTCCACGTTTCTGAATATATCCTCCAGTTCCTGCTCGTATATCTTCTTTCTTAGAATAGCTGAAAGCCTGAGCGCAATATCCGCATCTTCCACCGAATACCGGGCCGCCTCTTCGAGCGGAACCTTCGAAAAATCCGTGCCCAGCTGATTCCTCTTCATAAGGTCTTCGAACTTAATCGTCTTGTACCCGAGAAACTTCATCGCCAGTTCGTCAAGGTTGAAGCGTTTCGTGTCAGGCGAAAGAAGATATGCCGCTATCATGGTGTCGAATTCCGGAGCTACCGGATGAATCCCATTCACGGAGAAGACCGAGTAATCGAACTTGAGATTCTGCCCTATTATCTTCGACGCCTTGTCCTCAAGGATTGTCTTGAGTCTTGGAAGAAGTTCTTCTTTCTTTGCCTGCCACCCTTCAGACTTGTGAGCTACAGGGATATAATAGCCCGTTTCTTCTTCAAGAGAGAGAGAGACACCTACAATCTCCGCTGAATGAGGATCCAGAGATGTGGTCTCGAGATCGACTGCAAACAACGGGTTGCTCTGCACTTTCTGAAGGAGCCGCTCCAGTTCCTTGTCGCTGCTCACGAGCTTGTAGCCGTTTATATCTGAAAGTGATTCGTCCGCTTCGTCTATGAGCTTGTATTCATCTATCATCGAGGAAAACTCGAGCTTGAGGAAGACCTCGCGCAATTCCCTCTTCTTGAACCCTTCGTATTTGATGTCGTCGAGAGCTATCGTCAGGTCTTCGTCGTCAAGAAGTTTCGCGAGCTCCATGGACAACTCGAGAGATTTTTTCCCGTCTATAAGCTTCTTTCTCAATCCCGGACTGAGCTGCCTTATGTTCTCGAAAATCCCGTCGATGTCTCCAAATTCCTTCAGCAGCTTCTGTGCGGTTTTGATGCCGATTCCCGGGACCCCTGGGATGTTATCTGACGAGTCGCCGGCCAACGAAAGGAGAGCATGGAGTCTCTTAGGTTCCAGCTCATACCTTGACTTGACCCGCTCTTCATCGTACAATTCGAGATCGGTTAGACCAGTTACAAACCGCAAAATATGGATCTTTTCATCCACAAGTTGAAGAAGGTCCTTGTCGCCGGTAACTACAAGCACTTCATCTACTTCATCGCGATACCTGGTGGCTGCCGTTGCGACGATATCGTCGGCCTCAAGCCCCGCGATTGAAAGGAATTTTATCCCGAAGGCCTCGACAAGATCGGGAATGTCCTCGAGTTGAGCGACGAGAGCCTCGGGCATAGCCTCTCTAGTTGCTTTGTAAGACTCGTACGCCTCGTGGCGTTTTGTCGCTTCCTTTCTGTCGAAGGCAAAGATCGCATAGTCGCCTTTCTTCATTCTCTCTCTCGTAAATTTCGAGAGCATCCGCGCAGTTCCAAAGAGAGCGTTCGTCGGCTCTCCCTTTGAATTGGTAAGAGTGACATCTATTCCGTAATAGCCCCTGTAGAAAATCGCTGTTCCGTCAAAAAGATACAGTTTTCCGGGCATCATTCTTCCTCCAGTTCATCTAGAAGTTCAACGGCCCTCCTATAATGGGGTATGACGATCGACCCCCCCACTACTAAAGCAATATTCAAAGCTTCCATGATCTCATCACGGCTGGAGCCGGTAGTCTTGCACTGGATAATGTGGTAGGCGATGCAGTCATCGCACCTGAGAACGGTCGAAGCGACCAGCCCCATCAACTCTTTTGTTCTGCCGTCAAGAGCGCCGTCTTTGTAGACGGCTCCGTCGAGCGAGAAAAAACGCTTCGTATCCATGTTACCAGTTTCCAGAATTCTTTTATTCATCTTCTCTCGAAAACTCTTGAATTCGTCGAGTCTTGCCATACTCCCTCCTAAAGTGTGAGAGAGAAGAGCCCGACAGCGTTCTCGAAAAGCTTCTCCGAGCAGTTCTCTGCAGAGATTTCCTTCTGAGCGGCGATTTCTTCAATTACGTACCCTACGTAGTAAGGCTCGTTCCGCTTTCCCCTAAAGGGAACCGGTGGCAAATACGGACAATCCGTTTCGCACACCAGTTTCTCAAGAGGCATCTCTCTCACGACATTTCGCAACTCTTCGTTTCTTTTGTATGTTATGGGACCTCCAATTCCAAGAAAGAAGCCCAAATCAACAAACCTTCTCGCATATTCAAGATCGCCAGAAAAAGCGTGGATCACACCCTTGAAGTGACCAGATTCCAAAATCGTCTTATAGGCTTCAGGGAAAGCATCTCGAACGTGCACGATAATCGGTAAATCTAGCTTTGCAGCCAATAAAAGCTGCTCTTTGAATGCTTCTAATTGTCTGTCGGCGGGTGACAGATTTCTGAAAAAATCCAGGCCAATCTCGCCAACCGCTACGGCTTTATCACAGGATAGAAGCGATTCCAGAGAGCGAATTCCCTCGGCATCTAATCCAGTGCTTTCATGAGGATGGACGCCTGCCGAGAAGAAAGCGTTCTTCAAATCCCTAACTGTCTCGCATGCTCTCTGCGAATCCTCGACGTTTGTTCCAACCTCGACCAGAAGGGAAATCGTATCTTCTTCGATCTGGGCAATCACTTTCTCTCTATCACTGTCAAACTGAGAAAAGGAAATATGGGCGTGCGTATCAACAAGCCTGAGGCCGGCGAAATCAGGCGTTGGCCCTGACATGGAAGATGTCACCGTCCTTCACAATCTCCTCCTTGCCGACTACTTTCACCAGGCCCTTCGTCTTGGCCTCCTGCATGCTTCCTATTGTCATGAACTCTTCATAAGGAATGACCTCGGCCCTGATGAAGCTCCTCTCAAGATCGGTGTGGATCTTCCCTGCTGCCTCTTTGGCAGGGGTGTTTTTCTTAATCGTCCAGGCTCTGACCTCGTCTTCTCCTACCGTCAAGAAAGAGATCAGCCCCATGTGCTGATATACTACCCCGGAAAGCCTTTCGATTCCACTTTGGGAGATTCCGAGTTCTTCCATAAAGAGCTCTCTGTCTTCCTCTGAAAGCTCCACAAGCTCGGCTTCGATCTTGCCAGAAAGCTCGATGTGAGTGAATCCATTCTGCTCGATTCTTTGAATTAGCGCTTCGCGTTCGGGGTAATTGCCTGTGGATAGTTGTTCTTCATCGATATTAATCGCGACAATTATCGGCTTCGCAGTGAATAGAGATAGAGAGCCGAGAAGTCTCATATCCTCTTCGCTAATCTCCAGCTGAGAAGCAAAACTGTTTTCCTCAAATCCCTTTTCGATAATATGAAGAAGCTCCGCCTCCCTCTCCTCTTCCGAAGATAGCTTTCGCTTCTTCTTCGCCTCTTCGAGCCTTACAAGCCTGTTCTCCACTACTTCCATATCGCGTACGAAAAGCTCCGTCTCTATCGTTTCAAGTTGTTTTACGGGTGTATACGCCTCCGTCGGCCACGGCACCGAGGGATCTTTGAACGCTCTGACAACGGCAAGAACAGCCTCGGAGTTCTGAATGAATTGAAGGATTCGATTCTTTTCCTTTTGATTGGCCGAAAGATCGTATCCGGGAATATCAGTAAATGAAACCGTTGCATATACGGTCTTCTTTGGATTGAAGATCTTTGAAAGCTCATCTACTCTTCTGTCGTGCACCCTTGCAACAGCAGTATGTGCTTCGTTCTTGTGACTTGAATGGGGTTCAACACCAGTTAGGAGGGTGAACAGCGTACTCTTTCCACTCAACGGCAGACCAAAAATTCCTATCTCCATAGTACCGCCTCCTCTTGACACATCTATATTATCAGAATAACGTAGGCATTGGAAACAGACAGAGATTCGTGTTTCCTGGTCGAAGCAGATGATTCCGAATTTCTCTCAGAGTCTGCAAGAAGATTCAGCTGCAGTTCTCTTATCTTCAACTGTCTCCTTCCTGCTTTCTCGTAGTCTCACTTCTCAATCTTTCAGTTTCTTCCTGTTTTCTTTAGGAGAGCTTTTCTGTCGAGAATCTTTATCAGCTTGCCCTCCTGACTAATAATCTTTTCTCCGGCAAACTCGGAAAATACCCTTGAAAGAGAAGGCCTTGCTACGCCAAGGGCGTCTGCCAACTCTTCTTTTGTCGTCTTCAATTCAAATTCGCTTCCTAGGTCGTCACTCTGCTTCAGGAGAAAGTGGGCCAGTCTTTGATTCAGGGTGTTGAGAGAGAGCATCCACACCTTTTCCGCCAGTGTACTGAGCCTATCCCCCATATCTCTAAGCAAGTTTCTAAGGAAGACTTCATACTCCCTGCAAAGCCACAGTATTCCGTCTCTTTCAATGTAGAGCACTGCACTTTTGTCTGTGGAGACAATATCGACCGGTATCACGTTCTTCGAGGCAAAGAGAAAACCCGAAGCGAGAATCGACGGGGCCTCCATTGTCTCTATCGTAACGACTTTCCCTGAGAAATCCTGCATCTGAGCTTTTGTATGTCCTTGAAGCAAAACCAACATTTCGTCGCAGCGGTTATTCTGCTCTTCAATCAATTCCCCATCAAGGAATGAGGTAATTCTATGATGCACATTCTTAAATATCGTCTCGAGCTGTCCCGCCTTGATTCCTTCGAAGAGGCTGCATCTACCGAGGTTGTATATTAGTGGATTCAAAATGCACCTCCGATCTGCAGTGGCACAAAGCTATTATAACCAGATCCCGAGTCTTTTTTCGACATTAGCTGGTTCTACACGTTCCGGTCGTACTGAAACTGAGCTTGATTTAGTAGGTCCAGAAATAGTATCATATTAAAGTTCACTTTGATATCTTCTTTTTAGGGTTGTTGCGGATGGGAGTTCTAGCGAGTTTATCGCTTTCCTGCCCGTTCGTTGTACTCTTGTAAAGACATTTCAGGAGGTCGACTTGCGACTTTTCATTTTCGATGTCGGCGGTGTAATTGCCGAGAATACAAACGTAGTTCCATCTATCTGTGGTTTTCTGGACATCTCGAAAGATGAGTTTCTGGACTATGCTGAAATGGAAAATCTAATTGCTTTGCAAACCGGTCGACTTACTCCCGAAGAGTTTGTTTATATGTTCTCGAGGAAACTTGGAAGACCCGTGCCGGAAAATATCTGGGAAATGTTCTTCAAACCTGAACCAATCAAAGAGACAATCGAGATAATAAAAGAATTACGACGGAAACATAGGGTGGTCGCAGGAACTAACACGATCGAACCTCATTTTAAGGTACACAAGTCTCGCGGTGATTACGATCTTTTTGATAAAGTCTATGCCTCACATATTATTGGGTTTGCAAAACCAGATCTCAAATTCTACAGTCATATTTTAGAAAAAGAATCCTGCAGACCCGAAGAAGCTTTTTTCACGGACGATACAGCGAGAAATGTCGAAGCGGCACTTAGAAGCGGAATGAATGCGTTTCAATTTACCGATTCATCAGTTTTGAGAGAAAAACTCAGAGAGTACCTTTGAGTTAACTTCACATCGAAAGGGGTGTTTCTATGAAAAGGCTTAGCGTAATTCTTCTTGTATTGCTTATGCTAGCTGTACCGATCTCGGCACTGGGAAAGATCACGATCACCTGGTGGATCAACCCGTGGAGAATTGCACCTCCAAACTTCCCTGCAGATAAGGCTCCAACGGAAGAGGACTTCCCAAAGTGGGCTGCCGAGGAGTTCATGAGACTTCATCCGGACGTTGAGGTCAAGTATGTAGTTGTCGGGAACACGGAGTATTCACAGAAAATGGCTGCGGCCATCGCGACCGGAACCCAGCCCGACATCTTCAAGGGCCCCGTTTGGGACAACAGATGGGTAGGAGCCGGACTGCTCGAACCTATCGATGATTACATTTCCCCGGAAGACCTTGAAGATTTCTACGATCTTGCTCTCGAGACAGGTTATGTCGACGGTAAGTACTACATCTGGCCGTGGAATCTCGGGACAAATGGCATGGGAACCAGCATGCTGCTCTACACTCCAGACTTCGAGAAGGCCGGCGTTGACTGGCGAAAGATAGTAGAAGAGGGCTGGACGATGGAAGAGTTTGTCGAAGTCGCCAAGAAGCTTACATGGGATTCTGACGGTGACGGCAAGATTGACCATTATGCAATCAGCTTCGGAGCGCAGGACACGCACAACCTGATGAACTTCATCTATGCGCATGGCGCAAAACTGACCAATGAAGATGAAACGGAAGTTACGTTCAATACTCCGGAGGCCGTAGAAGGCCTTCAGTTCTTGCTTGACCTGGTCGATGTTCATGGAGTAGCTCCCAGCGGCGTAGAGGCCATGGGTGTTTACGATGTGATAGGCAACTTCCATTCTCACCGGACGAGCATCGGATTCGGTGGTCCTTACGAGATCGGCAGAATCACACGTTACGTCAAATCCGGTCAGCTCACGGAGGCATTCTATCCAGTTATTGCTCCATTCCCTCACGTTGAAGGACAAAAGGGCGCCTCGTACGCATCGGCCAGCGGATTTGTCGTCTTCAAACAGAACGACAAGGAAAAGAGAGACGCCGTAATGGAGTTTGCAAAATTCCTTACAAACAAAGAGAACACGGCGCTTCTAGAAAGCTTGATCTACCTTACGGCGAGAAAGTCAGTTAATGCGATGCTCTTCCAGAACGACGATTATCTGAATGAACAGGCTCAGACATTCGCAAGAATTATGGATGAGACAGGCATGGATTTCTTTGGCTCTCAGAGCTTCCCGTGGTCGGAGATTTCGAAATTCTTTACAAGCGCAATGCAGGGAGCTTTCGGGAAGACCAAGACAGCGCAAGAGGCCCTCGATGGGTTTGTAACCGAAGCCAACCGGGCGCTCTCTTACTATTGATTTTGAGTAGATGAGTTGAAGGGAACAGCCTCCGCCCCTGCGGGCACGGGGCTGTTCCCATTTAATGGGGTGATCGATTTTGGAGCAAATTCCTGTTAAGCCAATAAAACGAAAGACGACATTGCTAGATGTATGGAAGGGCAGATCCGGTTACTTGTTTATACTGCCCCACTTTGCGTTGTTTGCAATATTCTTTCTCGTCCCTGTTGCGTGGGGAATGTACCTCAGTATGTTCAAGTACAACGTCTTTTCGCAGACATTCATCTGGTTCGACAATTATAAACGTATTCTGAGCGATTGGCTCTTTCTGAAGTCTCTTAAAAATACCTTCTTCTACACATTTGGTGTTGTTCCTCTATGGCTGGGAAAGGCTTTGCTCGTAACGGTTCTGGTATATCCTTTCAGAAAGTCCATCAGGACCTTTTTCAAAGCGGCCTTCTATCTGCCTCATGTTACTTCCACCGTCATAATTGCTATGATTTGGCTGTGGGTTTTCAATCCGAACTTCGGGCTGTTGAACTATTTCATGACCGTTCTCGGACTCGAGCCGGTCGTCTGGCTTGGCAGGTCTCTTACGGCAATGCCCTCCTTGATTATCATGCAGGTAATAATGGGAGGCGGCTCGACTATCGTACTTCTTTCTGCGGCGATGGCTTCGATTCCCGAGTACTATTTCGAGGCTGCCACGCTCGAAGGAGCCGGCTCGTGGGCTATCTTTAGGAAGATTACCGTCCCTCTGCTCAAGCCGACGATACTCTATGCTCTGGTCATGGGAACGATAGCAAATTTCCAGACCTTCTCGAACATTTACATCATGACCAGTGGAGGCCCGGAATTTTCGACGACTACTATTGCTTACTTGATCTACGAGACGGCCTTCAAGAACTACAACCTGGGGCTTGCTTCTGCAATGTCAATGGTAATGTTTGGCATCCTCGTAGTTCTTGGAATAGTCCAGTTCAAATGGCTCGGTTCAAATGTGGAGTATTGAGGTGATTGACTGTGAAAGCGAAGACTAAGACTAATATAAAGAAGGCAGTTTCGCTGGCCATTCTGGCTTTGCTCGCATCTCTCGCCTTTATTCCACTCTACTGGATGGTTGCGACCTCTTTTACGCAACCTTCATTGACTATGAAGTTTCCGCCAGACATCATCCCGAAGAATCCCACACTTCAGAATTTCAAGGATCTCTTTGAGAGGAAGATAATCTTCAGATGGACTCTGAACAGCTTCATAGTTGCAGGGACCGTTACTCTTGCACAGATATTCGTCTGCGCTATGGCCGGTTATGCTCTGGCAAAGAAGAAATTCCCCGGCAGCAAAGCGATCTTTTCTATCTATATAGCATCCATGATGATCCCGACACAGGTCACGCTCGTTCCTCTGTACATCCTGGTCTCAAAGTTGGGCATGGTAGACACTTATCAGGCGCTGATTTTGCCTGCTATTGCCGCCCCCTTCGGAGTATTTCTGATGAGGCAGTTCATGGTATCCCTTCCCACAGAGATTATTGAGGCCGCCAGAATAGATGGTGCGAGCGAATTCAGAACTTTTGCGAAGATTATTATTCCAATTTCGAAACCGGCTTTGGCAGTCCTCGGAATATTCACGTTCATGGGTCAGTGGAACAGCTTTCTCTGGCCATTGATTGTTACAAACACTTCAGAAATGAGAACTCTCCAGGCAGGACTCTCGCTTCTTCAGGAACAAGTGCCGATGCAGTACTCCTATCTGATGGCAAGCGCTACGTACTCGGCAATTCCAATGATCATTGTCTTCCTTGCTTTCCAGAAATACTTCCTGAAAGGTATTACAGTCGGAGCAATCAAATAAGCGACTGGAAGGGGTGTTTTAGAAGATGACAAAGGTTTCTGAGCGGTACACGGTTTGTCCCGAAAACGTTTCAAGGGAGATGCAGCAATCCGCCTTCTGGTGCGGGAAGATTACTGATTCGGATGAAGAGTGGCTGAATAAAGACCAGATAGACGCCTTCAACGGATCAGTCATCTCACGAGCAGTGGACACGGGGCACACGGCATATGCGACCAAGCTCGAAAACTTCCCCTCGACGTTGGAGTTCGATGAAGTTAGAGCGATGATCAACGGAGCAATTCCCGAGCACTTCATGCAAACTCCTCTTTTGAGCAATGAAGGAGAGATTGTCCCTTCGGGAATTCGCGGAGACATCGTTGACAATGCTACTGCTATCCTCAATCAGGATATTGCAGAGAAGTTTGGCATCGTGACTCGGAGGACTCATCTGAGAGCGCTGCCCACAGATTTCATTTCCTGCGACGAGTATATCGACAATGACCGCCTCCAGTTGACTTCTGTAAGCCTTGGAACGCCATTTGCAGTTCTTGCGCACAGCAGGGACACTTCCTGGCTCTTCGTTCAGACCCCTGGTTACAGGGGCTGGCTGAAGGCAAATGATTCTGCCGTTACGGAGAACAGGCTCTCTGTACAGAACTTCTATTGCTCGAGAGACTTCCTCCTTGCAACTGGCAGCAGAGTGGAGATCGAGCCTGACCCCTTTGAACCGAATTCCTTTGGGCTGTTTCTGCAAATGGGAGACAAACTGCCTCTTGAGGATCCTGGAGAGAGTGGAAACCTCCATGCGCAAGGGCCATTTGGCTGTTTCACAGTCAAAGTTCCCGTGAGGGAGAGGTTGGGCTCGCTGGGTTTTCGAAAAGGCCTTGTGAGAATGAGTGAAGATGCAAAGATCGGGAACTTGAAGCTAACCGGCAGGGAGATATTGAATCAAGCCTTCAAGATGCTCGGTGAGCGTTACGGCTGGGGAGGCCTCTACAACAGGAGAGACTGTTCGAGATTCGTTCAGGACATCTTTGCCGTTTTTGGCCTCGTACTTCCCAGAGACGCCTGGGCTCAAGAGACGCTGGGATCGAAGGACAGAATTCTTTTCGAAGGCAGTTTGGAAGAAAGGAAGATTCAGTTGCGATCCCTAAGACCCGGAAACCCACTGTATATGCCGGGCCATACGCTGATCTATCTCGGTCAGGATAACGGGAGATTCTTCGCTATTCATGATGGTGCTGGCTATAAAGATTCGAAGGGAAAGAGGATTTCAGTGCATGGAGTTTTCGTTGTGGATCTGTCCCTCCGTACAATGAACAGCGATAAGAGTTATCTGGAACTGCTTACTTCCGCGCTTCAAATAGATAAGGGCTAGGGCTCTAGTAGATCAGTCGCAGGAGCATCTCGAATTTATCTATCTGTCTATTGCTAATCAGTGGCACATTTATGGGAAAGATGTCTTCAATGCAGTGAACAACCACTGCGAGGGATCTCGCTGTGTAGGCGGGGTCTTCGGTGACTTCTCTGAACTCTTCTCGCGGGAGCATCCAGTATTCCCACGGATCGGGAAGTCTCACAAACGGAATGGACGTTTCCACCTCAAAAACATACCCTATTTGAGGAAGCAGATACCAGTCAATCACACCCTCAACTTGCTTGCGAGCAAAAATGTGCCTTGATTTGACAACTGCCCTGGATGCTTTCAGCTGTTCTGCGATCTCGGTGATCTTCGCAGGATCGAGATACTCTTCCTCCTCTTCCCTGACGAGACCGCTCCCCGATTTCACGGTCTCAAGTAGAAAACACTCAGATTCATCAACTCCGAGTCTTATTCTCCGCCTCTCGGGATGGTCCAGATACCACTGAATAATCAGCTGGTGTCTTTCTGCCCTTTCGATAACTTTTACAGGTAACTCTTTTCCGAAGAGGAACTTTCTCTCGATTTCAAGCACTGCCTTCACACTCCAGATACAGTGTATACGATTATTCACAGGTCATCAAGTTGCGACTTCTGCGTGACTGTGTTAGTATGTACCGAATCGCGACTAACGGAGGTAAATAATGGAAGAAAGAAAAGATCTTGAAATGCATGATTGTGACGAATCTAATGATCCAAACTGTGAACACAATCACGGAGAAGAAGCTGAATTCGACAGTTTCACAGTTACCGACGAAGACGGAACAGAGCATCACTTCAACGTCATCGCCGAATTTGAAAACGACGGCAGACTCTATTGGGTTGTCGAAGAGTTTTTCGAAGACGAAGAGGATATCTCTGAAGAAGACGAGGATGAAGATGAAGGCTACATCGTATTCAGAGTTGAGCATGGTGAGGATGAAAATCCCTTCCTTTATTCAGTCGAAGACGACGAGTTTGAAGAGGTGAGCAAGGCCTGGAGCAGACTCGTTGAAGAGGTTTTGGCAGAGGAAGATGTTGAAGAAGAATAGGGGACCGCGGGTCCCCTTTTTGTTATAATCCTCTATGGAGGTGTTGACATGATTCTTGCGCTCGGTGTCTTTCTTCCAGAAGTGAAACCTGTAATGGACAATATGCTTGTTCTAGAATCAGGTGAGATTTTGGGAAGGCATTACTGCAGAGGAGTAATAGGAAACAATGAAGTAATTGCCTGCGGAGGATTCGTGGGCAAAGTTGAGACCTCAATGATCACTCAGAAAATGATTGATCTTTTCAATCCAGGACTGTCGGTTCTCGCCTCTGGCGCTGCTGCAATCGATGAATCGCTGGAGATAGGCGACGTTGTAGTTGGAACGGAGTTTGAGGAGTACGACACGATCTTCCCCCTGAGTGAAGGAAAGATGGTAATGAAGGCTCCCGATACCCTCTTGATGAGATTCCTCAGGGTGTACTTTAAAGCGGGAAAGTTCGGCAAGATCCTTTCGGGAGACGGCGTGATAGCGAACTCCTCGCTTAGAGACAGCATTCACTCTTCCTACGGAGGCATTGCCCTCGATATGGATTCCGCGCCTTTTGCAAAAACAGCCTTCGAGAACAAAAGAAATTATCTTGTACTCAAAACGATTCTTGACAGGGCAGACGAGACTTCAAAAAGAGACTTCGACAGAAACTTTCAGAGACTCGCCGGGAGATCTGCCGAGTTGCTCGTCGAGACAATGAAGAGTCACTACATAGACAGGGAGTGAGATCGGTGGACTGCATTTTCTGTAAAATAGCCAGTGGAGAAATCAAGAGCAGTTTTGTGGGAGAGAACGACTGGTTCGTCGCCTTTGACGACATAAATCCGGTAGCGCCTGCCCACGTTCTTGTAATTCCAAGGGACCACGTGAAGAGTCTCGAAGAACTGACCGCTTTCGATGGCGATGTATTGAAGAGTCTTTACGATCTCGTCGACGAGATAGTCCGGTCAAAGGGGATAAAAGATAGCGGTTTCAGACTTATCGTCAATCAAGGAAGCGATTCCGGCCAGGAAGTAGAGCACCTTCACTTCCACATACTTGGAGGAAGAAAGCTGGGAAGACTTGGATGAAAGAGACTTTTCAGCACTACTTTACTGATCAGACCGAGCCCCCGCAGATTATTAAGGCGGCCTCACTAAAACTTAAAAACGGTCACTCTTACTCATTCAAGAGTCCCGAGGGCGTTTTCGCCTTCGGCAAGATTGACAGAGCTTCCCTGCTGCTAATAGAGAACTGCCTTATCGAGGGTTGGGAAAGCCTACTAGATCTCGGCTGCGGCTACGGGCCCGTCGGGATTACTCTGAAAAGAGAATATCCCGATCTGAAGCTTTTCATGAGTGATGTAAATTCAAGAGCCGTTACTTTCTCAAAGATCAATGCGAGGGACCACAACGTCGAAGCAGATATCCGCAAAGGCGAGCTTTACTCTCCGTGGGAGGGCATGATGTTCGATTCCATTCTTTCTAATCCACCGATCGCCGCTGGGAAAGCAGTGTGGCAGAGACTGATTACAGAGGCTCCCGCAATGCTTACTGAGAAAGGATCGCTTCAGATAGTCGCCTACCACAACAAGGGCGGATCGAGACTGGAAGGAATCATGAAAGAGACTTTTGGAAATGTTGTTACGAAAACGAAGTCCGGCGGTATAAGGGTCTATGTCTCCAGAAAAGTCTGAAACACTTCTTTCTCTTCTGAACGTAAGTGTTAAAGCGGGCGATGCTCCGATACTCGAGAATTTCTCTCTTGACGTCTCCAAAGGTGAGAGATTGGCTCTGCTGGGGAAAAACGGCTCTGGCAAGACAACGCTTATAAACGTCATAACCGGTATCAAAAAGCCCTTCTCCGGGAGGGTCTCTTTCGAAGGCCAAATAGGAGTCGTTTTTCAGAATCCCGATTCGGCGCTTTTCGGCTCTACGGTGGAGGAGAATCTTGCCTTTCCACTCCAGTCCTTATCGCTTTCCAGAGGTGAGATTTTGGAGCGGATACAGCTCTTCATTTCGAGATTCGATTTTACTGGAATCAGGGATAGAGATATTCTCACTCTTTCGGGAGGCCAGCGCCAGCTCGTTTCTCTTGCAGCCGCTCTCATTTCGGAACCCGGTCTGCTTTTGCTGGATGAACCTCTTTCCATGATTGACAGAAGCGATAGAGAAGTAATGCTTGCCACACTTTCAGAGATTGTGAGACCGGAAACCTCAGTGATTTTCGCAACCAACAGATTCTCCGAAGTCCAGGATTTTGAAAGATTCGTCTTGATTGGCAGCCGGCGTAAGCTGTTTGACGGCACCTCCAAAGAGCTCAGGGAATCGCCTTCAATTTTCGTTGAAGCGGAAATGGCAATTCCATTCGAGATAGCAGTATCATGCTAAAGGTTCGAGAGGTTTCATTCAGCTATAAAGGCCAGGGGAAGAATTCACGAATTCCCGCATTGAAGAACGTATCATTTGACCTGGAGTCGGGATCTTTCGTCATACTAACGGGAAGAACGGGCTCCGGAAAGTCGACTCTTCTACAGCTTCTCTGCGGTCTGATAGAGCCAGAGAGCGGAAGAATTGACTGCGAATACGGCAAACTTACTTCCAGGGCCTCAATGATCTTTCAGTACCCGGAGGAGTGCTTCTTCAATCCCACAGTAAGAGAAGAGATCGAGTTCAGTCTAAAAATAACCGGCAGGAACGATTACGGGAGGCTCGAAGATATTCTCCAGATGATCGGTTTTGAACTGGACGGCTTCGGCTCGAGAACTCCCTTTTCCCTCTCGGGAGGAGAGCAGCGGCTTCTCGCGATCGCTTCGATTGTCGCGCTCGACAGAGAAATAGTCTTGTTCGACGAGCCGACCTCCGGACTGGACGCAAGGGCTGTAGATAGAGTTCGAAAAATTCTATCCTCAGAAAGGAAGGCCGGCAAGACAATCATTGTGGCGACTCACTGGCCCGCAGAATTTCTGGATTTGGCTACTCACATGATGAATCTTGTCGAAGGAAAGATCAGTCATTTTGTTACAGTTTCAGAGTATGTGAGCGGTAATCTTCACCGTGAGAGACTTGAAGAGAGGGAGAAATATCTGCTAAACTACTACAAACGTTTCACCCGCTTCCCTGCAAGCGAGGAGGAACTGATCTCATTTGTCAGGAGAGAAAAGAGATGCTGAATATATCGGTCATTGTTAACACAGTTGCGGTCATATTTGGGTCGATGCTGGGCCTTCTGGGTGGAAAGTTTGTGAAAGAGCGTTACAGAAAGGTCTTTTTCAATGTAATTGGACTCCTGACTATGGGTCTGGGTATAAGTATGTTTCTTGATACGAGCAGCGTTCTCGTTGTTCTGGGTAGTCTCATTATCGGCGGAGCAATCGGAGAGGCTTTCGATCTGGAGGAAAAGATTGGAAGACTCGCAGGAAACAAGAGTGACGACGCAAACTTCGTTAAAGGTTTCATCACCGCCTCCGTCCTTTTCGTTGCCGGCCCCATGACGGTTATAGGTTCTCTCAAGGCTGGACTCTCGGGCGAAAATGAGTTGATTTACATAAAATCATTAATGGATGGGATCTCGTCCGTAATGCTCTCCGCAGCTCTAGGCAAGGGTGTGCTTCTCTCTGCCGCTGCCGTCTATCTGGTACAGGGCGGACTCGTGTCTCTTGCCGGAGTTCTTTCCTTCCTTCAGGATCCTATCTATCTGGGAGATTTCTCGGGGGTTGGAGGTCTTATGCTCCTTGCTCTGGGGATTAGACTGCTTGAGATAAAAGAAATCAGGGTCGGCAACTTCCTGCCGGCCCTGATACTCTCACCAATACTCACCTGGGTCTCTATTCTTTTCACCTAAAGGTCTTGAGCTCGGCAGAGATATCGATCGATGTCTTTTCCGCCGCAATAACAACGCCTTTCTTCAAAACGGGATGAAGTTCATGGTAAGTCGGCTTATCGTTCACGTATAGAATACCCATCGGTATCTTATCGTCCCACTCGAGAGCCTTCCTGAAAGCATTTGCCTTGTCTGTCGGATCGTAACCACTATCTGCTTCGCTAACATCATAGAGTCTTTCTTTGTAGTACTTGAAGGTGTTCACCTTATTGAAAGTGACGCAGGGTTGCATTATATCAACAACTGAAAAACCCTTATGCTTTATCGCTGCCGAAACAACCTTGTTGAAGTGTTCCTTGTCGCCGATAAAGGATCTTCCAACAAAGGGAGCATCCATCGTTATCGCCAGAGCAAGTGGATTCAAGGGTTCGTTGATTACGCCTTGAAGTTGTACGCTCGTCTTCTGACCCTTTCTTGTTGTTGGCGACCCCTGGCCCTTCGTCAATCCATAGATCTGGTTATCATGAATCAAGACAGATACGTCGAAATTCCTACGGATACCATGAATGAAATGGTTCCCACCCTCTCCATACATGTCTCCGTCTCCTGACTCGGCAATTACAGTGAGTTCGGGATTGACGACTTTTATCGCAAAGGCGACTGGAAGGCTTCTTCCATGGAGGCCGTTGAAAAAGTTTACGTCGAGATAATGGGGCATCTTCGCAGCCTGCCCGATTCCGGTTACCATAACAAAGCGGGACTTATCTACTCCCATCTCCTCCAAGGTGCTCGCGAGATTCATTCTGAGGGGAAAGTTTCCGCATCCTGGACACCACGCGGGGTCTA
>DSBT01000342.1 GCA_011045915.1 Mesotoga infera | reverse complement strand
CTGGTCGAGATCGCCGAGGTTCCCCAGTCTATGGGCTCTGAGCTTATGTCATGGTCAATACCGCCTCTTACTCTAGTAATTCTTCTGCCCTTTCTTATGGGATTCATGACCGGTGTGACTCAAGCAGGAGTGGGGCTGAGTCTTCCTCTGATTCTAAGTATGGGTAACGGTTACGGGACACTTTCCACGACGATTCTCGCTTACACATTTGCTGTTGTTGGAGTGCTTCTTTCGCCGGTTCACTTGTGTCTCGTTTTGACTAGCGAATACTTCAATGTCGAGTATCCTAGGATCATCAAGAGAATATCGGTAGTCACTCTGCTCTCGATTGCGGCTAGTGTTGTTCTCTTTTTACTCCTTAAGTCAACTTGAATTAACACAACTCAAGACCCGAGTAGTATATACTGTTTGTTACTTGCTCTAACGATGACTGGAGGTGAGAATTAATTGAAAGAACACTCCGTTGTCCTCTCTAATGTGACTAAAATCTTCGATGACTCCTTCACTGCCGTGGACAACGTTTCTCTTAATATTGAACAGGGCGAGTTCTTCTCTCTTCTTGGTCCTTCCGGTTGCGGAAAAACGACAATACTGCGAATGATCGCCGGATTTGAGGACCCCTCCTCCGGAAACATAACTCTTGGTGGAAAGAACATTATCGGTACACCTCCCAATGAAAGAGAAGTTAATACGGTTTTCCAGAATTACGCATTGTTTCCACATCTGAACGTATTCGAGAATATCGCTTTCAGCTTGAGACTCAGAAGGGAACCTGAGAATCAAGTGAAGAGAAAAGTGATGGAAATGATAGACCTTACTCGACTTAGTGGGCATGTGGAGAAAATGCCTTCGCAACTTTCAGGAGGGCAAAAGCAACGCGTAGCAATTGCCAGAGCTCTTGTAGGAAGACCCACCGTCTTGCTGCTGGATGAACCCCTTGCAGCTTTAGATGCGAAACTCAGGCAACACATGCTGGTCGAGCTTGATACTATCCACGATGAAGTTGGGATTACTTTCATTTACGTTACTCACGATCAAAGCGAAGCTATGTCGATTTCCGATCACGTGGCCGTTATGAACGAGGGGGAAGTGATCCAGCTTGGAACTCCTTTCGAAGTTTACGAAAGTCCCGTAAACGCCTTTGTGGCCAATTTCATCGGAGAAACCAATTTCTTCACGGGAAAAGTAGATAGAGTCGAAAATGAATATTTTCTTCTGGACACGGGAAGATTTGGAAAAATCTGGTTCTACAAGGACATGGACGTAAGCGAAGGCCAGGAAATTCAAGTCTCTTTGAGACCTGAAAAGGTAAAGATAACTAGGGAAAAACCAATCGTTCCCGAAGGTGTGAAGCTAAATGTTCTGAAGGGAGTAGTTGACGAAACGATTTATCTTGGAAGTCAAACAAAATACACAGTAGCTATCGGTCAATCCCACATGAAGGCATTCAAACAGCACGTCAGATATTTACTCGACGAAGTGATTATTTCCTGGAAAGACAATGTTTATGTCTGGTGGTTTGCGGATGACAGTTATGTTTTGAGAGAGATGGGCGGTGTTCCTCTTGAAGAGTAAGCGGAATCTGATTGGATTTCTGGTGTCATTGCCCGGGGTCCTATGGCTTACCGTTTTCTTTTTGATTCCATATTTGATAATCATTCTGTACAGCTTTCTTACTTCAGGAACATACGGAGGAGTAGAACTTCCCTTAACACTCGCTGCATACACCAGAATGCTCGGCAATGCTGGATACTGGCAGATACTTTGGAAGACTGTGTGGATCTCTCTTGTTTCGACAGTAATATGCCTGGGAATTGGTCTGCCGACTGCCTATTTCATAGCTACCTCGAAGAGAAGCAATATCTTCCTAACCCTTGTAATAGTCCCTTTCTGGACGAATTTCCTTGTGCGAGTATTTGGATGGATGGTTATTCTTGGAAGAAACGGAGTAATCAACTCGTTTTTGCAGCTGATAGGTTTCGATAGCCCCTTGATGCTCATGTACACGCCGGGATCAGTGATACTCGTTATAGTCTATATGTATCTTCCTTACATGATACTACCGCTTTACAGCGCGATAGAAAAGTTCGACTTCAGGCTCATCGAGGCCGCCATGGATCTGGGCGCAAAGAGAACCGAGGCGATAATGAAAGTTCTTGTCCCTTCCATCAAAGGAGGAATTATAGCGGGAATAATCCTGGTATTCATACCTGCTCTAGGCTCTTATGCTATCCCGGACCTTGTGGGCGGAACTGACGGGGCGATGTTGGGAAATCTAATTGCCAAACAGCTGACTGTGGCGAGAAACTGGCCCTCCTCTTCCGCGATTTCGATGATATTTCTGTTGATCTCTACTCTGGGACTCCTCGTTTATATGAGAATGAACAAAGTACAGAGCAAGAGGTGGCTCACCATTCGCGAGAGTTATATGAACGAGGAGGAGATTTGATGGAGACGAAGAAGGTAATCGGTAAGCGCAGATTCTCTTTGACCATAACTACTCTGGCCTTCGTCTTCCTGTACCTGCCAATTATCGCTCTGGTTCTACTGTCATTCAATGGCTCCAGACAGGGTGTTTCTTGGACGGGGTTCACTTTGAAGTGGTATTCCGAGTTGTTCAGACAGGCAGATGTCTGGAGAGCCTTTCTCAACACAGTTATAATAGCTGTTTCATCGTCCCTGGTGGCGACAGCTATCGGAACCTTTGCGGCAGTGGCTCTCTACTGGTACAAATCGAGAATGAAGGGTTATTTGGGAGTTCTGGTCTACACACCGTTGATAATTCCCGATATCTTGATGGGTGTATCGATGCTTATATTTTTCGTTGCCATTGGTATTCCTCTGGGGCTTATTACGATTTTTATCGCGCACGTGACTTTCTGCGTTTCCTATGTTACTGTAACAGTAATGACAAGACTCGAAGACTTTGACTATTCTATTGTAGAGGCCGCCCGAGATCTAGGCGCAAAGAGTTCTCAAGTTTTCAGAAGAGTGATAGTCCCTATGATTATGCCTGGGATAATGGCAGGCTTCCTGCTAAGCCTTACGTTGTCCATTGATGATTTTGTTATCACGTTTTTCGTTGCCGGGCCTGGATCCACTACTTTGCCTTTGAAAATATATTCAATGATTAAGTTCGGAGTCTCCCCGGTGATAAATGCGCTTTCGACTCTGCTTCTTGTTGGAACTCTATTCATATCTTTCTTTGGAAGCAGATTCAGGAAGCTAATCTTCTAGGAGGTGGAACAACTGATGAAGAAACTGACAATTATCGGTACCATACTTTTCGTTTCCGTGCTCGCGCTCGGTCAGGGAAATCTAATAATCTACGGCTGGTCGGACTACATTCCCAGTGAGGTTATTGATGCCTTTTCGCAGGAGTATGGCGTAAATGTGACTTACGACAACTACGATTCGAACGAGACGATGTTCGCCAAGCTCAAGGCAGGAGCGCGTGGATACGATCTTGCAATGCCCTCTGCAGATTACACAAGCATCATGATCAAAGAAGATATGTTGCTCCCTGTAGACAAGTCTCTGGTGCCAAATCTCGTAAACATAGATCCCGATATTGTAGAGCAAATGTACTATGATCCTGAGAATACGTACAGTATTCCCTACATGATGGGAACTACCGGAATCGCGGTTAATGCGAGTTTTGTCGAGGTCTATCCGAGATCGTGGAAGATCTTCGAATTGCCGCAATTCAAGGGAATGATGACTCTCCTTGATGATATGAGAGAAGTATTCGGTGCAGCCCTCAAGTACCTCGGTTATTCAGTAAACTCAACCGATCCAGACGAACTCGAGGAAGCAAAGAATCTTATTCTAAAATGGAAAGATAATATTGCCAAGTTTGATAACGAGCTTTTCGCAAAGGGGATAATTTCAGGAGAGTTTTGGGTGGTGCACGGTTACGGTGAGAATATCTTCTATGAAGCTACAGAAGAAGAGCTGAAGAATATTGATTTTTTCATTCCTTGGGAAGGAAGCACACTGTGGATAGACAGTTTTGTAATTCTAAAAGGCGCTACTAATCTGGAGAATGCGCATCTCTTCATAAATTACATACTCAGGCCCGATGTTGCGGCAGATGTATCCGATTACCTTCTTCTGCCTTCACCAAATGTGCCTGCAAGAGAACTGACTGAGGAAAGACCCGTTTATTCTGCCGAAGATCTTGAGAATACCGAACTGATCAGAGATCTTGGAGAGGATCTTCGTATTTACAATACTCTTTGGAATGAGATTAGATTCGGTTTGTAGTCTTAGACAGAAAGCATTTCCCAGAATCGTCTTATCTTAGGCGCATCTCCATTGAGTTAGGAGATGCGCTTTTTGGAGGAATATATACTATCTTTAGATAGTTGGTTTTTTCTGTGCTAAACTCAACAGACCACGGACTTTCCGAGAGGTGAGGTATGATTCCCATCAAGGACTTTGGAAGCAAACTCGTGAACAATATATCCAGAGTGATAGTGGGCAAAGACCCGGTAATCGAAAGAGTCCTCGCAGTCCTGTTAAGCGGCGGCCATGTACTGATAAACGATGTTCCCGGCGTTGGAAAGACTATGCTGGCTAGAAGTCTCGCCGTCTCGCTAGGACTCGACTTCAACAGACTTCAGTGCACTCCAGACCTCCTGCCTGGAGATGTAACCGGTATGAACATCCTGGATCTCAAGACACATGAGTTCACTTTCAGAAAGGGGCCGATATTCACCCAGATTCTTCTTGTGGATGAAATTAACAGGACGACTCCGAGAACACAGTCCGCCCTTCTCGAGGCTATGGCCGAGAGACAGGTAACTGTAGAAGGTCGGACTCTTAAAATGGGGAGTCCATTTTTCCTTATTGCAACTTAAAACCCGGTGGAATTCGAAGGAACGTTCCCACTCCCTGAAGCCCAACTGGACAGATTTGCTCTTTCACTTGCGATGGGGTATCCCGGCGAACAGGCTGAGAAGAGATTGCTCAAGGGAATCTCGTCAGAACACCCTATTACTGCCTTGAACCCTGTCTCAAGCAGGGAGGAACTGGTTGACGTCATGAACCAGACAAAAGAGATACTGGTTGAGGACTCCCTACTCGGGTACATTGTTTCCATTGTTAATGAGACGAGAAAACACAGAGAGATTCAGTTGGGTGCGAGTCCAAGGGGATCAATAGCCTTGATGGAAACAGCGAGAGCTTTAGCAGGTCTTAGGGGAAGGAACTTCGCAATCCCCGACGATGTCAAAGAAGTAGCACCGGATGTTCTCTCTCACAGAATTATTGCCAGGCCGGAGTCCAGACTAATGCGAAGAACGAATAGAGAAATCGTCATGGATATAGTGCAGTCAATTCCAATTCCTTTAGAATATGAAAAGGCTTGATCTTGAGGAAATCAAGTCCAGAAAAAGGCCGCTAATAGTTGCAACGGTCGCTTCAGTTTGCTGGTCATTGCTCTCTTTGAATGCTTTCTCAGTAACATTTGTACTGTTCTCTGCGATCGTTTGGCTTTACTACTACCTGTCTAGAAGGACTCTGAAAACAATTACCATAACGCGTTCTATTGACAGAGAAAGGCTTTTCTCTGATGAGACTCTCACAATAATATATTCTGTCGAAGGAAGTCGTTTCATCTCACTGAGCACAACTCTCTTCCCGGTAATTAGAGGAGATAGAGAATACTTCGTACCGAAAGAAAGCTCCTTCGTCTTGTCCCCAAACGAGGACAGAGAAGTTGAGACGAAAACAACTTTCAGGAGACGTGGAAAGAAAGATTTGTCTCGGCTTGTTCTTATTTCAAGAGATCCTCTGAGACTCTTCTCTCACACTGCCAAATACTTTGCTCCTGAATCCATACTTGTGCTCCCAAAGATTATGAATATCGATTACTTTCCCTTAAGACTCAGGGAACTGCTTCCCGGTAGCCGTAGCGATTTTGAGCTGATGGAAGATCCCGTAGATTTTAGAGGGATAAAGGAGTATGAAAGGGAACCGCTTAACCGGATTCACTGGAACGCCTCGGCGAAACTTGGCAAGCTTATGATAAAGGAGTTTGGTTACACTGCCGTCAGCAACACCATCCTCTACCTCGACCTGAATCTTTCAGGAGAGATTTTCGCTCGCGACGTTTGGGAGAAGATCAGGATTGACTATGAAGAGATCGCCGTGCAGCTTTCCCTTAGCTTAGTCAGGTTCACATATGGATCAGGAGGAAGAATAGGCTTAGTGATCGTTGGTGATGAGGTTCTCAGGTTGAGTGGCCTCGGCAGAGACTGGACTGACTTTGCCGAATTGCTCGCCGACACTAGAGGCAGCGATCAGGGTCCACAGCTCTCCGAGGTAATTGAAGATGATCTTGAACGATTCGACCCGGCTACAACTGTTGTGATTATTTCTATGTATCTCGGAGAGGATATTCTTCCCCAGCTCCTAAGGGCGAAATCTCATTCCAGCAGGGTAGTAGTAATTATTATTCCTTTCAGCCCCAGAGAGCCCTGGACAAAGCGAACCGTTTCTTATCAGATGCTTCCTAGAACAATCGAGGGATTAAAAAGACGAGCCGCTCTTCTTGAAGATGAGCAGATAATTGTCAGAGTTGTCGGCGATAACCAGTCGATCCAGGAGGTGCTTGTCGATCTTGAGAATCGATAAGGGTTCGCTAATTGATGCATGCGTTGTCTTCACAGTAAGTTTCACGATGCTTTTCTTAGCCGGAGGAGTTCTGTTTGCGGGTATTCTTTCTGGGCTGGTAGGATTTCTATTTTACCTTGGAAGGACGAAAGCTGGTTGCAGCATTTATCTATTGCTACCGATTCTCTTCTTCACGATAATGATTCTGCTTCTTGGGGTTCTGAGAACAGGTGTCGCTTTGTCGCTTTCAGCACTGGGAGCAATAGTGGGAATCGTGCTTACGATGGACAGAAAGGAATATCTATCTGTTTTCGGTTTGTTCATTGTCGGTATCTCTCTTTCAGCAAGTCCCGTACTGCAAAATACTGGAGCTTACATTACACTTATGGTTATTCTAATACGGGTACTCTTAATACCCAATGTTCCTAAGATCTTTGTGGCTCTCGGAGTCATTATTCCTTTAGTAGCCATTTTGTCTCTGGGCAACTACAGGGGAGGGCTACTATCTGTAAGAATGAAGTCCTCAGTCGTTGACATCAACGAAAGCCAATCAGAAATGTCTATAAAAGACGTGGGTTCAGCAGCTACAGAAGTTCCGTTCCCCTCTGGAATAAGAAATACCGAAGATCCTAATGAGTTTTCAATGATAGAAGAAGTCTCCGAGATAGGCTTATTAGACTCCCTCTTTCCTTTCGGATTCTACACAATCGCTCTGGTTCTTGTCGTGTCCATAGCGAGAAAGGCTGTCAAAGAGTTCAGGGGCTGGTGGCGCCTTGTTCTTCCCTTGATGGTTTTGATTTCCGTTGTGCTTGTTCTGGTTGGTGGCTTCATGTATCTGAGATCCTTACCTCTTTCAGAAGAATTTGTATTTGGCGCCGGCGGAATCTCTGGTGAACCCTCGGCATCTCTATCTCCTCCGCAAGAAACTGGGCTTCAGGAAGACGAAGAAGCTCATTCAGAAGTGGCACCGCGCATGGGTCTTTCGGCTTACGATATCCTCAGGTGGACGACCCTCGTTGGCATTGCGATTCTCACATCTCTTCTTGCCTACATTGTATTCGTAATTACAGGAAAGCGGCAAACAGTATCTTCTACACCACTCGTTGAAGAATCAAGAAGAACCGAAGGCATTCAGAAAAGTATGATTATCCCCGATGACTGTGAGGGAAGAGCGTTTATCATTTCAAGTTATCAGTTACTGAGAAACATTTACTTTGATGATCTGCGCCATCTGACACCCTTCGAACTAATCAGACAGACCAGGAACGAAACCAATCTCTTTCTTAAAGAGCTTACAGAGATCTATCTTCCCGTAAAATATGGCAATTGTGAACCGGACGAGGCTCAGTGCAGAGAATTCAGAAGCCTTCTGCTTGAGCTGAAAGAATATCTGGATACATTAATTAAAACCATTTGCAGAACATAATAATCTAGATCGCCATAGATTGGCCAGGCCGGAAAAGCTATAATCTCAGAAATAATCGAATTAATCTTGCAGGCAGCTTGCATTTTATTTGAAAGTCTGTGTTATAATCTATCTGTCCAAAGGACACTATCGCTTTGCAAGTGGTGCAAGGTAGTTTTAAGGAGGAACATTTAAGTATGACAGGAACAGTAAAGTGGTTCAACGGAACAAAAGGTTATGGTTTCATTACTAAGGATGACGGTGGGGATGTTTTCGTTCACTTCTCAGCTATTGAGATGGACGGTTTCAAGACCCTTGACGAAGGACAGAGAGTCGAATTCGATGTTGAAGACGGTCCAAAGGGTCCTCAGGCAGCAAAAGTTAGAATTGCGAAGTAATCGATTGTCCATATAGGAACCGGATCGCCCGCTTTTAGCGGGCGATTTTTTTGTTCTCTCCTGTAATCATCCGACTAATCCCTCTTCCCTGTGCTAACATATCAATAATCAAAACAAATAGCGGGAGGAAACGATGGACTCCAGATCAATGAATACACTTGACGGAACCATGTTCTTCAATGCCTTTTCCTCGGGTGCAAGTGCCGTAATAAAGGTGCAGAATGACCTGAATAAGATAAACGTCTTTCCTGTTCCCGACGGCGATACGGGAACAAATCTTGCTTCGACGATGCGTCATATTCTTGAGCTAACAGATGTATCCAATTCAATAGGCAAAACGACTAGATCAATCGCTGATGCTGCTTTGATGGGAGCGAGGGGAAATTCCGGAGCGATATTCGCCCAGTATATGCATGGGCTCAGTACTGCAATAGGAAATCGTGAAAGCATAGACAGACTTTCGCACGAGCGGCTCAAGAAGCAATATCCTACGCTTATGACGCTATGGTTACTCCAGTTGAAGGAACTATGCTGACCGTTATGAAAGACTGGGCCGATGCTCTCAATACTATTAATGGTTCCGACAAATCGCTGCTCGAAGTGATAGCTCAGTCGAACGCAGTCGCTCAGAAGTCGCTTGAAGAAACCCCTGATAAACTAGCGATACTGAAGAAGGCCGGCGTGGTCGATGCAGGCGCAAAGGGCTTCGTTGCATTTATTGAAGGAACCAAGACTTTTCTTAGCGGCAAGGGTGTGAATCTTGAAGATGAGATAATCCCGGATGTTGAGCTAAGAAATCACGTCCACATCGACGAAGGAAACATTGACAATAGATTCTGTACTGAAGCGATAATCGAAGGTACCAATCTAAATATCGAAGGAATTAAGTCAATCATTGGCGAATCCGGAGACTCTGCTCTTGTTGCCGGCACCGAGAGCAAGGTAAGAATCCATGTTCATACAAATGACCCGGCCGAGTTGTTTTATAGACTGAAAGACATTGGAAATGTGACTCAGCAGAAGGTTGACGACATGGAAATGCAGTATAGAGTTAGCCAGAAACGGAAATATCCAATCGCTCTCGTTGTAGATTCAGTATGCGATTTACCGAAGGAAGTACTGGACTATTATCAGACCCAGATGGTTCCGTTGTATCTCAACTTTGGTCAAAGCCAGTATCTAGACAAAATAACGATGAAGGCCGATCAATTCTATTCTTTGCTGGACTCTGCAGAGGACTACCCAGTTTCAGCGCAGCCGGGTATGAACACACTTCAGAATCTTTATCACTTTCTCGGAACGCACTATGATTCAATAATTGCAATTCATGTTTCTGATAAACTAAGCGGTACATGGAATGCCAGCATAAAGGCTGCCGAGCGACTAAGGGGGAAGAAGATCAGCGTAATCAACTCCCGGCACGTATCAGGATCAATTGGTCTCCTTGTGCTTAAGGCCGCAATGATGATTGAGGAACGACGAGATCATGATGAAATAGTTGAGACTATTGAAGCCCTGACGAATAACACAAGGATCTTCGTCAGCGTTAACACGCTGAAATACATGGTAAAGGGGGGAGAGTCAGTCCGGTGCTTGGGTTGGTGGGAAAGGCCTTTAATTTGAAACCCATAGTATCTGTGGATAGGGAAGGCAATTCAAAACTTTACGGAAAGGCCTTCAGCAAACTCGGAAACATGAAGAAGATACTTGG
>DSBT01000341.1 GCA_011045915.1 Mesotoga infera | reverse complement strand
ATCGTTGTGCAGCTTATCCCTGTGAAGAGCCCGGCAGGGCCGGCGCCGATTACGACTACATCTCTCATATTTCTTCCTCCTGTTTTCCCATTCGATTTCGAGGAAAATCGAGTTATGAACGTTTCTCGTGATCACTTTCTTCTGAAAAGCGAACTAATCTTTGATGAGATTGCTCTAATCTCACTCTTTGCACTGATGAAAAACAAAGAGAAGAAAAGGCCATTTCCCACAAGAAGCCAGAGCGTCGTGCCTGTTTTGAACCTCAGAAGAAGAACGACAAGATAAACTGCAATTGAGAATCCAACAAGCCTAATTATTCGTTTGTAGGGCATGAAATTCAGACCCTCTCTTCCAATGAGCAGAACATAAATGATTGTGGCATTTAGGACAACGATCGAAGTGCTTGCCGCGATTCCTGCGTGACCGAAAGGTTCAAGCATAAGCCAGTCAAAAAAAGCATTCAAGAAGATTGAGAACACAGATACCATGGTAATCGCCTTCAATCTCTTTCTTGCCGTAAAATAGCTCGAGCAAGTATGGGAGATCGGTGAAAGCACTATTAGCGCCCCGTAACCTATTAGAGCCATGCTTACAAGGCTTGTGGAATTCGAGTCAAACTCTCCCCGCTGATAGATTATCTTCACAAGAGGCTCAGCCATCATGATGATCCAGGCCGCAAGAGGAAGAGAAATATTCAGGGAAGTTGTAACGGTTTTCCTTAGCCGCTCCTTCACTCTCTCTTTGTCGTCTGCAACTACGAGCTCCGAAAGTTCGGTATATGCAGTCATTTGGAAGGCAGATATCGTGAAAGTGATCAATCCGAGAAGCGTTTGTGCATACTGCAAAGAAGCGACTCGGCCAGGTGGAAGGAGTGAAACGAAAGCCTTATCAACCATGTTGTTTATGATACCCAGACTTCCGGAAAAGATTAGCGGAAGACTGAGATAAAGTGTTTCCACAATCGATGTCCCCCTGCCAATCTTAAGAGTGAACAGCTCTCTTGATTGAAGCAAGTACGCCAACACCGTAATCGCGTTTCCGAGTATCCAGGCAAGAATGTATGAGGCTTCAGAGAGAAACGGGGCGGTGAAAAATATGACTGGAATCGCAATTACGTTGAAGAACAGCTGTGAAATTCCGTATTGAATGAACCTTCTGTTCGACTTCAGAATCGCGCCCAGTATGCTTTCAATTCCGCCAATCAACGGGTAGATAGAGAGATATCTAAGCTTTCTGGCTGCATAGGCCACCACTTCGTCGGAAAAGCCGGGAGCGAAAAGCTTTATCACCAGTTCAGGAATAAGAAGAAAGACAATCCCCATAGTCAGAAATACGAGTGAACCGGAAATGAGAACAGCTCCCGCATATCTTCTTGACCTTTCCGGGTCCTCCTTTCTGATTGAATGATAGACCGGGACAAAAATGGCGGCAAGCGCTCCGGCAATTATTCCAGAAAGCGTTGTAGCCGGGGTCATAGCGACGAAGACTGCATCTAGATTTGCAGATGTACCAAACAATCCGGCGACGAGCATCTCTCTGAAAAAACCCATACCCTTCGACAAAATCGAAAAGGTAAGAATCGCTATAGTGCCTGCCGCGACCGATGTTGATCTGGGAATCCTTCTCATCACGCCTCCTGTTCCTCACAGTATAATTTACCACACCTCCGATCTCTCTTTAGCCCCCGTAATGGTAAACTAAATAATGGGGATGTCGATGCGGAGATCCATTTTCTTCTCAGTCACTTTGTGTATTCTGCTCTTTGCAGGATGCACCGGACCGTTTTCTACCGTACCGCAACGAAGAGTGATCACTCTGATTCCAGGAGACAACTCTTTTGAATTGGCCAGAGGCATAACGGCATACTTCAACAATGTTCAGACAGAAGAAGTCGTCTCTTACGAACTGCAGTCAATATCTGAAAGGACTACTCTGATCTTTTTCTATGAGAGTGATTTGGAAGTCCCTGGACCGCTTTTCGAGCTCTCCCACCTGGAGCTTGATGTCGGAGAAGGTCAGCTCTTGATGGTTCAGCCAATTCTGAGCGGCACCTCCTTTCTGCCCGTAGAAACCGAGTTTCAGTCACAGTGCAGCAGAGATTCCCTTTCCACGCTCGTAAGGTTTACAAGGCTTCCCTATTGCCTGTTGATTTCCAGAGCAGACGCTCTTTATGCTGCTCAACATCTGCCGGGAAAGTTTCTTCTTGAAGGCGACATTCTGTATCACATCGGCCCGAACTGGATTCCCTCCCACTCCGCACTATATCTGGGGGTTGATCAAGAAACAGCTATGACCGACGGGAATCTCGGCCTCAACGACGGTGTGACTTTCGGAGAGTCATATCCTTTTCTGACTCATGGGTACAATTTGGTCGAAGAGGGGGTATTCGTCTTCCCGAATGATCTTCAGAATGATGACTATGTGAGTCTCTTCAAGTACGATACTTACGAATCCCGATGGCTGAAATACTGGGCTACGAGTTTTTCCGGTGCGCGAAGATATCCGGGAGAGATCACTCCACAAGAACGCCGACGAATATCGAGATTCATCTTTGAGGCGGCAGGTAAGGGCGCTCTTTGGTCGGTTGGATTTGCCTGGTCGGGTTACTGGAATCTTCCCTTTACCGAAAGAGATCTTTATTCCTGCGTAGGGATCGTCGAAAAAGCTTACGAAAGCGCGGGTAAAAACATTGTCCCATTCTGGGAGGACATGTTTTACCTGAATTCCTTCGAGCAATTTTCAAGGACGATCCCCGTTCCCGAGATCACGGCTGTTATTGGAGAGACAATTGAATTCAGAGTAAACTCTCTTCTTGCGGAATGGCAATACATCGGATACGATAAATGGTCTTTCTCAGATCATGCATGGATTTGGAAGTCTACAAACGGAGTAGAGCTGGAGACGACTGCCGGTACCCTGACAAAAGAAGATAATCACTGCGTTTTCAGCTGGACCCCAGAGATGAAGGGAGACTTTCCTGTCATATTCAGATTCTTTGGAGAGTTTGAAAATCAAATCGTTGAAAGGACCCATACCCTGACTATTCACGTCATCGAAGAGGCTTCTTAGATCGGTCCCTCCCAGCCAAATTCGGAAAGGTCCACGGAATCGCTTTCATCAAACTCGATACCCTCTCTCTCGAGGATTGCCTTCTGAAGCGAGTACCCGTTCGGATCTCTTATGCTGATTCTTCCTCGCGCATTGATCACTCTCTGCCAAGGAATAGTCTCATCTGAAACTCCCGCCATGGCGTACCCAACCATTCTTGCAGAACATCCGCCTACCAGCGATGCTATCTGGCCGTAAGTTGCGACTCTTCCCGACGGAACCCTTCTTACCATGTCGTAGATTTTTGTGTAGATCGAGACTCTTGAGTTTTCCATATACGTCACCTCAAAGATTGTACTGCACGAAGAGCTAATCTACATATTAACGGCATCTCCCATTATACGGTTTTACTTCGTGATATAATTCCATTTAACTGCAGAAGCCCCATAAGGAGGTATTTCGAATGAAGGAGCTGAGCACCAGATACAATCCTTCTGACCTTGAAGAGAAATGGTATTCTCGCTGGAAGGAAGGCGGCTATTTCGAACCAAGAGGAACGGGCGAACCGTTTACGATAATGATTCCGCCTCCGAATATTACTGCCCCCCTTCACATGGGGCATGCCCTGAATCTCGTTATTCAGGACATCATAATCCGTTTCAAGAGAATGAAAGGATTCAGGACTTTATGGGTTCCCGGCGAAGATCACGCCGGCATCGCAACACAGAACGCAGTCGAGAAGGACCTCGCCAAAAAGGGAACAAACCGCAAGGAACTGGGCAGAGAGAGATTCCTCGAAGCTACCTGGAACTGGACTTCGGAATACAGACAGCGAATTCGTGAGCAAATAGAAGCAATGGGATGCTCGGTTGACTGGTCGAGGGAGAGATTTACCATGGATGACGGGCTCAGCGAAGCCGTAAGAAAGTCCTTTGTCGATCTCTACAAGCAAGGGCTTATTTACCGCGGCAAATACATAGTGAACTGGTGTCCGAGATGTGCCACTGTTCTATCCGACGAAGAAGTCGAGCATCAAGACGAAAAGGGAGCCTTCTATCATATAAAGTACCCTATAAAGGGTGGCGAAGAGTACGTCGTAATCGCTACTACTCGACCCGAAACGATGCTTGCAGATACGGCTGTCGCAGTCTATCCTTCAGACGACAGATACGAGGGCCTTTCCGGCAAGACGGTTATCCTGCCTTTAATCAATAGAGAGATTCCAATAATTCAGGACAGGTACGTAGATCCCTCCTTCGGAACCGGAGCTCTAAAGGTAACACCGGCGCACGATCCCAATGATTTCCAGATAGGCCTGCGACACGGTCTGGAGGTAATCGAGGTAATCGATAAAGATGCAAGGATTAACGAGAACGGTGGTGAGTATTGCGGACTCGATAGGTACGAAGCGAGAAAACAGGTCGTTAAAGATCTCGAGGAACAGGGCTTCCTGATAAAAGTGGAGCCCATGGTTCATGCAGTCGGAAGATGTTATCGCTGCGATACCATAGTCGAACCATCTCTTTCCGATCAATGGTATGTCAAAGTTGGACCGCTTGCAGATAAGGCTATCGAGGCCGTTGAGAGCGGAGAGATACTCTTCTTTCCAGAAACATGGAAGAAGGTTTATTCGAACTGGATGCGCGAGATTCGTGACTGGTGTATCTCACGCCAGTTGTGGTGGGGCCACAGGGTTCCTGTATGGTATTGTGAAGATTGCGGCGAGATAATAGTAGAAGAACATGATCCCGAATTCTGCCCCAAGTGCGGTTCTGATAAACTGAGACAGGATGAAGATGTTCTGGATACCTGGTTCTCTTCACAGCTGTGGCCGTTTACGACTCTAGGCTGGCCAGAAAAGACGTCCGATCTGGAAGCGTTTTATCCAACGAGTGTTCTGGTAACGGCCTTCGATATCATCTTCTTCTGGGTGGCAAGGATGATAATGGCAGGGTACCACTTCATGGGAGAGAAGCCTTTTGAGCATGTCTATATCACTCGCTTAATCAGAGACAAGACCGGCAGAAAAATGTCAAAGTCACTGGGGAATGGCATCGATCCACTTGACGTAATAGAGGAACACGGTACAGACGCTATGCGTTTCACGCTTGCCATTCTTGCGGCCCAGAATCACGACATCAAGCTCGACGTTAGATTTTTTGAAACTTACAAAAAGTTTGCCAACAAGATCTGGAACGCCTCGAGGTTTGTCCTTCTTAACATGGAGGGCTTCACAAAGATAGAGATCGATGAAACGAAGCTAGCTGTGGAGGATCGTTGGATAATGTCCCGATTGGCGAAGTCTGTTACAGCAGTCGAGAGGTCAATCGACGTCTATGATTTCCCGACGGCCTCCAAGATCATCTATTCCTTCTTCTGGAATGAATTCTGCGACTGGTACATCGAAAGCATCAAACCGAGACTGAATAGAAGAGGCGAAGATCGAACTGTAGCGCAGAATGTTCTAATTAAGACCCTAGACGCCTCTTTGAAAATGCTTCATCCCTTCATGCCTTACATAACTGAAGAACTCTGGCAAAGACTCCCGGCTTCCGAAGGCTTGTTGATTGCTTCCGAATGGCCGGAGTTCAATGAGTCGGATTTCGACGATGCTTCTGAAGACGAGTTTACGAGGATCATGGAAATAGTGAGAGGAATCAGAAACGTCAAGGCAGAGATGAACATTCCGCCCTCTTCGAAGACAGATGTCTACTGCCTCGGAAAAGAGATTGATTCAGAGATCCTGAAGCTTGTATCTCATCTTTCCAATTCAAACGAAATCGGCCGTGAAGATGAAAAGACAACGGGAAGCGTTTCAGCCTGGGCAGATACCGAAAATGCGCTGTATGTAGTATTGGGCGAGATTGACACCGGGGCTGAAATCGAGAGATTACAGGGAAAACTCGAGAAGGAGAGAAACGATCTTATCCGAACCAAATCTAAGCTTGAAAACAAGAGTTTTGTCGACAATGCTCCCGAAGAAGTTGTGAATGAGAACAGAGAAAGGCTTTCAATAAGTCAAGACAATATTCGCAGGATCGAGAAGATCATCGAAGACTTAAGATGAAGAAATATGCAGAAGCTATACAGTATCTGTACAATTCAAGACCCTACGGGAAGATCAAGTATGGCCTATACAGAATCAGGGAGCTTCTGGAGCGTCTCGGGAATCCCCAAGAATCATATCCTATAGTTCATATAACTGGAACCAATGGAAAGGGGAGCGTTGCGACAATTGCAAGATCGATACTAACGACTCACGGTTTTAGAACCGGGCTGAATATCTCCCCTCACATCACGACTTTTCGGGAAAGGATTCAGGTCGATGGAAGTGATATCTCCGAAGATGATGTCTGCGAAACTCTGAGAAAACTTGAACCTTCTCTCGAGAAGATGGACAGAAAGGGAGAGGAGTACGCCCCGAGTTTCTTCGAGGTAGTGACTGCAATGAGCTTCTTGCACTTCAAGGAGAAGAAGTGCGATGCAGTTGTTCTAGAAGTAGGACTGGGAGGCAGATTCGATGCGAGCAATGTTATTGACTCCTCCCTTGTTTCGGTTATTACCAGCGTAGGACTAGATCATACTGCCATTCTTGGCGATACCGAAGAAAAGATTGCAAAGGAGAAATCGGGGATTATCAAGTACAATAGTCCGGTAGTATCTGGAATTACGAGGCCGGCAATCAGGAGAATAGTCTCCGAAACGGCCGGAAGACTGGATGCCCCAGCTTTCTTCTACCAGAAGGATTTCGACGCGTATGGAAGAGAGTACAACATAAACAAAAACACTTTCGACTATCGAGGCAAAAAGTCTATCCGCAACCTCCGGATCAGACTCAACGGGGAACACCAGATTGCAAACGCGGCCGTCGCCATAAAGGCGACAGAGATCGGACTGGAAAAGATAGGCAATGGAGTGGATGAGAGGCGCTTGAGAGAAGCTCTGGAGAATGTCCGCTGGCCCGGGAGATTCGAGGTCTTCTCTGTGAACTCGAAAACGGTCGTGCTTGACGGCGCTCACAACCCCGAAGCCGCCAAGGTTCTCAGAAGGACTGTGGAGAGGTACTTCCCGGATGAGAAGATTACGCTTCTTTTTGGAAGTCTTGATGACAAGGATTATGAAAGCAACATCAAAACGCTTTCAAATATTACAGATAGAGTTATCGTGTGCAGAGTACCTAATCACAGAAGCGTTCATCCCGAAAGAGTCGCCGATACGTGGAGAAAGTATTGTTCATTCGTAGATCTTGTAGAGTCTCACGAGGCAGCTTTCGAGACGGCTCTATGCACTTCGGAAAAGATTCTTGTCTGTGGTTCTCTCTATCTGGTTAGCGAAATAAGAAACAGCCTGACTGGGGTGAAGGAAAGTGCTGGAAGGCATTGAGGGACGGGTAAAGGAGATAAGGGAATCTGAAGTTGTGGTGCAGGTTGGGGGTCTGTTTTTCAGACTCAACTGCACTCCGAATACTATCGGAAAACTTACAGTTGAGAAGGAATTCTATTTTCTGACATTCATGGCCTATTCGCAGGACAGACCGCCGGAACTCTACTGTTTCATCGACAATGAAGAGAAAGAGCTGTTCAACATCTTGCTGAAGGCCAGCAAAATAGGGCCTAAATCCGCCATGAAGATCTTGTCTTCAGCCTCTCCTTCGAGAATAAAGCACATCATTTCCTCGAAAAACGTAGCAGAGCTCTCCTCACTTCCGGGAATTGGGAAGAAGACCGCCGAGAGAATGATAGTTGAGATAGCTTCTTTAATAGATGCTTCGGAAATAGAGAGCGGAGATGAAGTGCCGGCTGTACAGCGATCCCGCGGTGAAGAGGCGATGGTCGCGCTGACATCCCTCGGTTTCGATGAAAACCAGGCCAAGAAAGTCGTTGTCAAGATCTTGAAAGAGAACAAAGAGATTGATACCCAGGAGCTGCTCAAGAAAGCCCTCAAAGAAATAAGAAAGTAGGATGTGCGCTGGCACATTCGAGGGACCCTTTGGCGTTGCGAAAGAGAAGCTGCGTGACGGCCGAAAGCCTCGACGGCAGACCTATTCGAAGAGAAATGTCAGTTTGTCTCCCCGAACGACAGCCGAAGACGTGTGTCGTGAATTAACTGCACAGTTGAAAGATGCTTCGCCCTTCATCGCCTGAAGGATTCAAGAATCTTCCTATTTGATCTGGTTTGAATCGGATATCTTTGCGATTGAAAACACCTGACTGCATGGTGTAAAATTGTTTACCGTTATGATTGAAAGGAGTTGATCTGGTGCTCTTCGAACTTGATTCTTCGTACAAACCCCAGGGCGACCAGCCTCAAGCTATCGAAAAACTAATCGAAGGACTCCAAAGCGGCGACAGATTTCAAACTCTTTTGGGAGTTACCGGCTCGGGAAAGACTTTCACGATGGCGAACTTGATCAGCTCCCTTCAACGACCGGCGATAGTTATCTCTCCAAACAAGACTCTTGTTGCTCAACTATACAGAGAGTTCAAAACTTTCTTTCCGAAAAACAAGGTAGAGCTCTTTATAAGTTATTACGACTATTACATGCCCGAATCGTACATACCATCCAAGGACCTCTTCATAGAGAAGGAAGCTGAAATAAATGAAACCCTGGAGAGAATGAGAATTTCCACTTTGAAGTCTGTTCTGACTAGAAACGATACAGTTGTGCTTGCAAGCGTCTCTGCAATCTATGCGAGCGGTGACCCGAGAGACTTTGCAACGATGAATATCTATATCGAACGCGGAAAAACATTGAACCGTAAGGAGCTCGCCCTGCGGCTGGCAAACATTCAATACAATCGCTCCGAAGACATATCAGCGGGAGGAATATTCCACGTAAAAGGAGAGATCTTTGAGATCTTCCCGCCCTACGAAGACTTTGGAATAAGGCTTTACTTCTTTGATGATGAGATAGAAAGGATCGTCACCTTTGATCCAATCAACAGAAAGACGATAGAAGAGCTTGATATGGTGACCGTCTATCCTGCAAAGGAATTCGTTACGACTCAGGAAAAGATCTCCGGAGCTATGCGGAATATCGAGAGCGAACTTGAAGAGAGGATAAAGCAGCTTGAAAGGGAGGGGAAATATCTCGAAGCTCAGAGATTGAAGCAACGTACGACGTACGATATGGAGATGCTTTCAAGTGTTGGTTACTGCTCGGGAATCGAGAATTACTCGAGGTTTTTCGATGGTCGGATGCCAGGAGAGAGACCTTACACCCTGCTCGATTACTTCGATAGAGAGAAGTTCATCACCTTCATTGACGAGTCTCATATAGGAGTCCCTCAACTGGGGGCCATGTACAGGGGAGACTATTCGAGGAAGAAGAACCTCGTTGACTACGGCTTCAGGCTGCCCGCGGCCTTCGACAATCGTCCTCTAAGATTCGAGGAATTTCTCGGCACCGTAGGTCAGATAATATTCGTCTCTGCAACGCCTGGAAACTTTGAAGTCGAACATTCTTCGAGAGTAATCGATCAGGTTATCAGGCCGACCGGTCTCATCGACCCCGAAGTTATAGTACATCCAACCGAGAGTCAGGTCGACGACTTCATAGAAAGGATGAGAAAAGTCAAGAAGAGAAATGAAAGAGCATTGGTCACCGTCTTGACGAAAAAAGCGGCAGAAATGCTTTCGGACTATTTGAACGAAGTCGGGATCAGGGCCGAGTATCTTCATTCCGAGCTCGACGCTATTGAGAGAGTCGAGGTATTGAGAAAGCTTAGAGACGGAACTGTTGAGGTTGTAGTAGGGGTGAACCTATTGAGAGAGGGGCTCGATCTGCCCGAAGTCTCTCTGGTTGCGATAATGGATGCGGACAAAGAGGGTTTTCTACGTTCGGAGACAACCCTGGTTCAAACTATTGGAAGGGCGGCCAGAAACATTAACGGTCAGGTTATTCTGTACGGCGATACCGTGACCGGCTCCATGAAGAGGGCAATAGACGAAACCAATAGAAGGAGGCTCAAGCAATTAATCTACAACAAAGAGCACAATATAACTCCCGAAACAATAGTCAAGCCGCTATATAGAAATATCTTCGAAGAGTTTGCCGGAGAAGATCTCAACAAAGAGCGCGAAGAAAAGGCTAGAGCAACTTACCTTGAAGGCGTCCTCGCACTTAAGGAGTCTCTCGATTACGACGATTACGTCGCTCTTCTCAACGAAGAGATGATAAGGGCCGTAGGGGAGCTCAGATTTGAAGATGCGGCGATCCTGAGAGATGAGATGTACAGCCTAAAAAAGAAGAGACAGAACATATAGACATTTTATAGATCAGGAATCGATCGTTTCAATACCGTTGTAGATCGACATTACTTTTCTAATATCACCTGTAACCAGTTCCTTTGCGGCGGTGACCGAGAGATCTATTGCCCTGCTCACCTTTCCGTATTCATCATTGCTGAATTTGCCCAGAACGTAGTCTACTATGTCTCCATATTCAGGCAGAGGTCCCACTCCGATTCTTATTCGCGGAAAGTCTTTTGTACCGATCTCCGAAATTACTGACTTCAATCCATTGTGGCCGCCGTCTGAACCGCTTTCTCTGATTCGTATCCTTCCAAGGGGTATCCATACGTCGTCATAAACGAGTACGAGAGTGTCTTCATCGGAGAAGTTAAGATCCTTCAGCATCATCATGACGGCAACACCGCTGAGGTTCATAAAAGTGAGAGGCTTCGCCACATAGATTTTCTCATCACCCTCAAGAAGATGGGCTTCGTAGATCCTCTTCTGAATGGTCTTTCTGAGGCCCAGCTTGATCATCTCATCTACGAAGAGAAAGCCCACGTTATGTCTCGTAAGCGCATAACGTGGGCCAGGATTTCCCAGTCCAACGAAAAGGAACACTCTCTATTCCTCTTCTT
>DSBT01000340.1 GCA_011045915.1 Mesotoga infera | reverse complement strand
GCTCGATCCCAGGACTCCGAGAAACTACTTCCTTGCAGGCAAAGCGCTCGAGAACCTAGACAAGCCGGAGCAAAGCAGAAGATTCATCATAGCATGTATGATCCTCGATCTCTCCAGCTCCAAAGGATCAAGCTTTCAGAACTTCTACGAAGACAAACTCGGCGAATCGATAACCATAGCCGATCTTTATGCTGCCAGAGAGGTTATTGAGGAATGGGTAGGGAAGAATCAGCACGCGGTTGACTGTTCTCCTCATCCGGTGGAGCTAGAGCAATAAGTCGCTCTTCGCTGCAGATCCCGCGAAACTGCGTCAAGGGATAACAAAGTGTATTGATTCAAAGGCAGACTCTATGGAATGTCAACTCACTACACGCGGAGTCACCGACAAAGCTCCCGGTCAGGATATGGTCTTGATCGATTTAGCCGTCGAATCGATCCTTGTCCTTCGACGGTCAACGCAAACCGAAAGCGGTTAACTTGCTCCACTTCACATAGCTTTATCGAACCGAACACACCCCAAAGGCAGGAAGGAGAAGAACCTTCCTGCTTTCTCACAAAATATGACTCTCCAGTTCCATTCAGGAAGGTCAGACTGACCGAGTCCTTTCGTGGATAAGCAACAAAATCCTATAAGGGTATTCGAGCGAAATCGTTGAGCTCTGAACAGAGTGTATATCCTGTGACATTACACGGATCGCCGGCAGAAAACAAATAACTTTGAACGAAGTACTTGATCTTCTCGCCCAATATGAACGATTAGTGTCTGACCCCGTTAATCCCGACCGAACGAGTCATTCAGGTATTCTCTCACGAGAATACCATTACCCAATAAGCTGTCTCATAAGAAAGTCTTTCAATACCTGGACAATTTCAGATTCAAAACGAATCGCATTATTGGAATAGTGGTTCAACTTCATCAATGTCACACTCGTAGAACTTTGTGCGGAAACTGACAAATCTACCGTCTCTTATTTTCAGCCAAATCTTCTCACTTTGCAAATCCTGAATTATCAACTCTTGCTTAGGAGTGTTAACCGAAGCTTCTCCAGAGATAATTCTGAGCTTCTTGCCAGTATCTGCTCTTGTCCCCGTTATTGCTAAAGACGGAAAGCCGGTGTCTTCTCGCACAATGTTCTCATGATTTTCATAAATAAACTCTATTTCCCTTTCCGTTCTCATACCTCCTTCTTACGCAAAGTTCTTTTATACTCCAAAGAATGAAAGATATCACAACTTGAGCAACAACATGATACTCAGATCGAGCAATAACACTGAATTTGGGAGAGGTTCATTGATCTAATTTTGGGAGAATTCAGTTTTGCTCCTGATCACTATCTTTAGTTGGCTCTTCAGCCACTGACTTCTCGAGGCTGAAGGAAGCTGATTTGGTTGATAGGCCACCCCATGAAATTTGGGGATTTGTGTGACCCTTCTTCCCTTCAGCTATATTCCCAAGCGAAATAGCCGAAGGGGAAATCGTCATAACATCATTCAAGTTATATACAGGTAAAAAGCGCGATTCCACTCTCTCAAGTCTATTGTTCATTTTGGAGACCTCTCCCAAAACATTGTCTAGTTTCTTCTCAATTGCGGCCAAGGTTTGCTCCTCGCTGTTGCCGGATTGTAGCTCATCAATCCTTACTGCAACCGTAACTGGGTTGCCAGGTGTTCCGTTCTTTTCAACATACTCTACGGAAGAGGTAAGTTCTTTTCTGAACTCCTCAGCCTTACCAAACCCCACATTACTGTATATAATGGCTTTTGACTGAGATACATCAAAGGGAATGCTTTCTCCTTCTCGAATTATAAGAATAACTGGTTTGTGAAAGGCATGTCGAATTGCCAATTCATAGAACACATTAGGATTATGTCCTGATAAATCTGCAACTGCCATCTCATCTTTCATAAGGTGATTGCATATTTCTGCAGTTATTATTCCTGAAGAGGCAATCTTGTCGGCTCTTATTATTTCATACTTCTCTCCAAGCGCGGGTATGAGAATGCTTTCTAATATTTCATCTGACATCTTCCTTTCGTCTGAATCCTGCTGCCCAATTGGGCATATAAAAAAACATTTCTTCTCGGGCATCAATCAACCAACTCCTTTTCGTAATTCTCTGCCTTTTTCCTTCAATCATGACTCTATTGAGTAACCTTGATATTCCTTTTGTAGTGAACATAAGTAGTAGCTACAGTTGCTGCCCTTTTCTCTACAGCGGAAAGAGAATAGAGTGCCATACCAGCTGAGCAGAGAAACATTAACATGAGTAATCACGGCTGAGAAAAGAGACGGGACGAAGTTGCCATGCCATTCCCGAATATGCTCCCTTTGTACTCGTTCCCCATTCTCCAAGAAAGAAGAAGTTCTATCACGAATCAGAAAACTTTCTCTTCAAACAAACAACTACCCCGATAATAGCACATTCGGAGTTCCATCTATTCTTATCTATTCTAATAGGCTTGTATTAAGGGTTCTCAGAGGTAAGAATCACAATGTCAGATCTCTTGTGGAAGTGCGTGATGATGCCTTCCTGGCCGTTCCTGGCGATTGGCTGTTTTCGCACAAAAACGACATCACCGTCTAGCAGTTTTGGGAACATGCTGAAGCCTGTTACAGTGAGAGAGAAATCTGCCAAGTCCGCCTGATCAACCGAAACGTATCCGACAATGTCTTCTTCAGCAGGTACGCCAGTGCCGGCAGCTACCTTCCCCAGGATCGGGATCTCTTTTTGTGGTTTCAGACTTGAATTGGGGACTTCCCCGGTAAGGATGGCATTTAGAATATTATCGAGACCAAGGAGATAATCTGCTGTAACACCCAGAACTGTAGCAAGTTTGGCAACCTGATCACTTCTTGGAGCAGCTCTTCTTTTGCCGGATTCATGTTCGATATTGAAGTTAGGGTGTTTCCGGGGGGCTGACTCTCTTTTCAGAGGAACTTCATTCTCTGGAAAGGGCTACAAACAGGCCCCGCGAAGGAAAATCGGAAATCGAGTGAGGGGCAATTGAGATACTCAACGAATCAGGTGCGTGGTGATTTGAAAATGCGTTGACACGTCTGGATTTCCGTTCAATTCAGCAATTCTTTAGCGCATTTCAAAAATCTAGCATTCAAAGGATAGTGTCATCTCATCTCGAACCTTAGGACTTCGTATATAGCGTTGAGCTGGCTTCTCCTCTTCTCATGACGGCGGCACAGTTTTCGATGACACTTCTCTTAGTATGATTCCTTCAAGTTTGAAGCCAATTCCTATCTTCTTCCCTATTTGGATATTGATGATAATTGTCTATCT
>DSBT01000339.1 GCA_011045915.1 Mesotoga infera | reverse complement strand
GATTGATGAGATAAGAAAGAATGGCTATATCCTTACCCCTGGCCGTTACGTAGGCATGGAAGAGATCGAAGACGACGGCGAACCCTTCGAAGAGAAGATGGAAAGACTCACGACCGAACTCGCGAAGCTCTTCAAAGAATCGAGAGAACTGGAAGAAGAGATCAGGAAGAACCTGGAGGGTATTGGGTATGGGTTGTAACAATCTAAAATCTCTATGTCAATCAGAACAGAGATCAATCAAACTGAAAGAGATTTGCTCGAAAATCGGAAGTGGTGCCACACCAAGGGGAGGAGAAAAATCGTATAAGGAGGATGGAATTCCACTAATAAGGAGCCTGAATATCTACGATCTCGATTTTGAATACAAGAACCTGGCCTTAATTGACGAGTTTCAAGCCAGAGAGCTTGAAAATGTTATTGTTGAACCTGGAGACATCCTCATCAACATCACGGGTGCATCAGTTGGAAGATGCACGATACCACCTAAAGAATTACTGCCGGCCCGAGTTAATCAGCATGTATCTATTATTAGGATAAAGTCTGAAATCGCTGATCCATACTTTGTCCTCTATTATCTAGTTAATCCAAATACGAAGAACAAGCTTCTAGGATTTGCCAGTGCAGGCGCAACTAGAGAGGCTCTTACAAAGTCGATGTTGGAAGATCTAGACATAGATCTACCAAGTATATATACTCAGAAGGGAATAGCCCTTGTTCTCAAGGCATTTGATGACAGAATAAAAGCAAATCGCAAAATCAACAGGATGCTCGAAGAAATAGCAAGGGCGATATTCAAGCACTGGTTTATAGACTTCGAATTCCCAAATGAAAACAGTGAGCCTTACAAGTCCTCCGGCGGCGAAATGATCGACTCCTCCCTCGGCCCTATTCCCAAAGGGTGGAAAGTTTCATACATAGGTGATTTGCTTCAAATCAAAAGAAAATCCGTTTCCCCAGAAGAAGTCCCTACCGAGTTTCCATATATTGGGTTGGAGCACATGCCAAAAGGCTCGATATGTCTTGATATTTGGGGACAGGTAGGTACTGTGAAAAGCGAAAAAATGAGATTCAACAAAGGAGACATTCTCTTTGGCAAACTTAGACCCTATTTCCATAAAGTTGGAATTGCACCGGTAGATGGTGTTTGCTCTACCGATATCCTTGTTCTTAATGTTGAAGACAGTAACTATTGGAGTTTAGCGGTAGAGTCCGTTGCGAGGAAAGAATTCATCGATTATGCTTCTGCAGTCTCAACAGGCACAAGAATGCCAAGAGCAAACTGGGAAGACTTGAAAAGATTCAAGGTATCGATTCCATGTGGAAGTCATAGCCTAGTATTAGAAAGATTTGATAACATTTTTCGTAACTACGTGTCTGCATTTTTCGAAGGAATTTATGAATCCAAGGTTTTGTCTATGATGAGAGACAATCTCCTCCCGAAACTCATGTCAGGAGAAATCAGAGTTCCAGTCTCTGAGAAAGAAGTCGATCAATTCTAGAGGCGGAAAGTCATTCACCGATGTGAGAAGCGGCATTTGCGAAAGATATGGGGTGATTCCAGTGCCAAAGGCAATGACTGAATCGGAAATTGAAGTGATAGCTCTGGATATCCTGACGGAGATCGGGTATGAAAGGCTCTTCGGGCCGGATATTTCACCAGACGGTCATTTTCCCGAACGTAGCACATACAGGGATGTCGTTCTAATCGAGCGCCTCCGCAGATCTCTGGCCAGAGTCAATCCCCACATATCCCTGGACGGCATAGATAAAGCCGTGAGAAAGATTGTCGCGCAAGAGAGTCCGGATATAGTCGAGAATAACAAGAGCTTTCACAAATATCTGACTGAAG
>DSBT01000338.1 GCA_011045915.1 Mesotoga infera | reverse complement strand
TTGCTGAATGTCTAGCTAATGCCTCAGGCGAGATGTTGAACGTAGTTCAGATGACAAGAAGTGACGCACTCAGAGTAGCCAAATGTCGTGATCCCCACAGCTACTCTCAGAAGCCCTTTCTTTTCATCCAGAGCTTGACCCGGGATCTCGGCTTCCACTGAAAGGTTATACGTTCGGCGAGGAGGATCTCTTCTACGTTCCAAACCAAGGGCAGAAACCAAGATAGAATTCCATTCACAGCACGTTCCGTACGTGACTACTTACTCCGGTGTCAAGTTCCAGATCTAAAGAGCAATTGTCGTGTTTTTTCAATCCTCTTTCGACAGCTGGACTTGCAATTCGCTCGAAACCATCTCACATGACCCCCGAGATCATCATCCTGCACGTTTTCGAGAAGATATCGATCAACTCCGAGAAGCTTCTTGAAAACTCCTTGAAGACCGCTTCTCATTTCTGTGTAAGCTTTATGATTGTTACTCGTCTGTCTATATTGGACCTTTCTCGTCCGACATAATTCTTCTTTTCAAGTGTTCAAGATCGTCCGCCAGCACCGTAACGTTGCTCTTCGTCATCAAATAAGCCTTTTCAAGAGCAGACATGTTCTGAGGACCCTTGAGACCAATATATAGAAGTATGTAAAACTCCATTGTCTTGAGTTCGGCAGCCTCTTTACTGTAGGAGATAAACTGCGTGAAACTCCTAAGCAAATCGAAAACATTCGAAGAAGCAACAGCCTTTTGGCAATGTAAAGGGGTAGTTGCCGTCTCGAAAACTGTTGACCTTTTTGATAACTGGCTTCAGAGAGATTCGTCGCTTCTTGAGCGAGTTTTGCTCTAGTGGGAAGGTTGGCGGCAGTTCTTCAGCTCTTTGGTGGAACTTGAATAGAGTCGTACTTCAGCGACTTATTACTTGGCAAAGAACGCAAGTGATGCTTTCAAACACCATCCGTGGAGAAGAATATCGATCTCTTCACCTTTCTCCGCTAATACTCTTCTCCAGGCCAGGACTCCCTATAACTCGGAATCATCACCTTAGCTTATAGAATTGATCAAAACAACTCTGATGACTAAAGAAGAAGACTATCTGATAATTTCATCCAAACCCTCGAAAACTCTAACGTCCTCTCTTTGGAGAAGCGCCGAGCACAATTCTTCTCTGCTCTGGTTTCCAAAGACATATTCGATGAAGCTGTAAATCGCTCTGTAAAGATAGCCTTCACCGCCATCTTTCATGAAGTCACCTGTAAATCCCAAATAATGGGCCAACGGAGAGAGACGATCCAGCATTGCAAAGTCGGGATGCTTGGCCTCCGGTATCCTTATGTGAAAAGGCGGAACGGGGCTGGCCTTTATCATATCGGAGATTATTCCCGATTCCTCACGATACTTCCATTCGTCGGTTTCCATAATTAGTGAAGGTATATCAATCCCTCTATTCATCTCGGCATCACTCATTACAAACAGAGCCGGATCAAATGAGAGCAGTGCCTTAATCCTTGGATCATTTATTGAAGCAAAGTAAACTGCTCCTCCTCCACCTGAATGACCGAATGTCACCAGCCTGCTAGTATCAAAGATTCCTGCCAGTTCGTGGTCGCTTTGATTTAGCTTTGCTAGCCAATCTATCACGAAGGAGAGGTCTTCTGCTATCAGCTGCATCGAAAGCCTAACTCCTTCTTCGAATGTCTCGACACCGGGAAGGTCCATCACCCTTTCCCTGTCAAAATGAAACTGCGTGCCGTCGGAGAACTCAACCACCGCCGCTCCATAGGGGTGTTCTACTCCGATAACGACGAATCCTCTACTGGCCATGTACTCTGCAAAAGAAAAATACAGTGGAACAATAGCCGGAGTTCCCGGGGATAGAATCACTACTGGCAGGTTTTTCGCACTTTCCGAAGGCACAGCATTTATGAAAGAGTTCGTCTTTACGGATCTCAGAAACTGGAATAATACGGGAGGAAGATCGTAGTTGTCAGCCAGGCTATTTACGAAGAGCCTGTGATTCCTGAACCATGGACTTCTTCTCTTACCCTCAGTCTCATCTGCCGGATACCATATGTCAATCACCAGCCGTCTTGTCATCTCAACATCGGAGAAGGGGTCAAACCTCGTCTCATCATTCAGTTCGATGACCTGGAGTCCCACTTCATACTCTCCTCCAGGGTTGGGAATCCTCGTCGTAGGAAAGAGGTAGGAGAGAATTCCTAGTACCATAATCGAGAGTACTCCAATGATCAAGCCAATATCTACGATTCCACGAGTTCTTCTCAAAACAATCACCTCTCTCCATTATTACACAGAACTGCTGCGCGCAAGAATATGAGGTCCTCCGGTCAACTGTTTGCTGACAACTCTCCTTAATATGTTCAATAATTTCAACCATATAATGTTATAGTTAGTTCTGAGGAAGCCTATCTTCTTCTGGGAGAGTGTTATGAGAAAAGCATTGTCAACTGCTTTCTTCTTTTTGGTTTTTCTGGTCGTTTTTGCTGAAGCAGAGTACAGGTTCAGCGGTGACATTGACTATCCGCCGTTTGAATATAATAACGAACGAGGAATTCCAGTAGGATTCAATGTTGATATCCTCCGGGCGATTTCCAAGGCTCTCGATTTCGAAATAGAGATAAAACTGCGCACCTGGACGAACGCACGAACCGCGCTTGAGAGCGGTCAAATTGACGGTTTGCTCGGAATGTACTACTCAGAAGGAAGAGATTCGCTCGTGGACTTTTCCAATCCGCATATAGTACTTCATGGGTCCATCTTCTCCAACAAATTTGCCGGTAAGTTTTCTTCGTTGAATGATTTGAGAGAGTCAAGAATAGCCGTACAGAAAGGCGATCTTATGGACGAGATTGTCTCAGCCGAGCTCGTAGGGAGTGATATCGTGAGAGTTGAGTATCCCGAGATCGCTCTCTGGATGCTTAATGAACGGCAGGTTGATGCGGTATTGTTAGGTACTTTGCAGGGACTCTTTCTGCTTGAAGAACTCTCTCTTAAGGATGTCGTGATGTCCGACAATCCCTTTATTCGGCTTGAATACTGTTTCGCAGTGAGAGAGGGAGATCGAGAGTTGGTCTCTTTGCTTAATGAAGGACTCTCTATAATCTCTTCAAATGGGGAATATAGACGAATCTACAACAAGTGGTTTGGAGGTATTGACGGTACGGACACAAGCGACTTCTGGCGGACTTTTCTTCTCTTTCTTCTTCCCGGCGGAATAATCACACTTCTGGTACTTGGCGGTATGTATTTATGGAATAGAGCTTTGAGAAGACAGGTCAGGGAGAAAACGGAATCATTGAGTCAAAGGCTTGAAGAAGAGAAATCGATTGAAGCTCAACTCGCGCTTTCGATAAGGAGATACAAATCGATGTCTGAAACAATATCCGATTATTACTATGAGGTTGAATACTCAGACAATGGGGGCGATCCAGAAGTCTGGAGAAGCGACTCTTACGAAAGGATCAGTGGATACAACATCGATGAACCGGAACTTCAAGAGTTTGACTGGGAGTCGGTAGTCCATCCCGACGATCTCGATTCCTACAGAAGACATGTGGAAAGTGTGCGGTCCGGCAACAGCCAGCAGCTGGAGTACCGAATCATCCGCAAAGACGGCACTATTAGATGGGTAAGCGAATTCTCAAGACCAAGTTACTCAGGCGGAGCTTCCGGCATCAAGAGCATTTGCG
>DSBT01000337.1 GCA_011045915.1 Mesotoga infera | reverse complement strand
TCGATCCACCTGATCGAACTTAATCGGATGCATTCTCTCTTCACGTGATTGGTCTGTCTGTGCTATATGTTCTTGCCAGGAACCAACAACCGTTCTCTTGGGATTATTTCAGGGCAGCGGCCTTTCAAGTCCTCAAAGACCAACACCCTCCGCCACTTCGTGGCCCTCCCTCAAGGGAGGACTTAAGATCAAGATCATCAGGAGCCAAATACAGCATATACTACCAATGGGGAAGAAGCATAATATGATTTCTATTTAGCTCCCTAACTTATGGGTAATTAAGAGCTTAAGGAGAGGTTGATCCTACTTCTAGATCTTCGGGTAGTGAAGTAATTGAGTCTAGCTCAGGCATAATTGTTCTGTAGGATCTCAGGAGAGAAGGATCTGAAAGGAGAAAAATCAAATGACTTCACGAGATAGAGTCTTGAAAACGCTGCAACACTGCGAACCTGACCGCATTCCCATCGATCTGGGAGGAATGAGGTCGACCGGCATTCATGTCAGGGCTTACAGGAAACTTGCAGATTATCTCGGTCATTGTGATCTTCCAGTAAGGGTTTTCGATGTTCACCAGATGCTTGCCTTTATCGATGAGGAGATAAGGAGAGAAGTCCATTCCGATGTGATCGAACTCAAGAGACTGAACGGAGGCTTTGGAACTAGAATCGATTCCTGGAACGGGCGAAGCATCTTCGATGATGGGTCGAGATTCCTCTTTCCAGATGGATTCAACCCGAAAGCGAAAGAGGACGGTTCACTAGCAATCGAGAGGGACGATGTTGAAGTCGCGAGGATGCCCCGAGGCGGCCACTACTTCGACAGGAGCTACTTTCCCCTAGCCCATGCCGGGAGAAAAGAGGAGATCTCGGCCCTTGTTTCGCCAAGATTGACTGGCGAGGAAATCGAGTTTTTGAAGGCTCAGCTCACGGGAATACGCGAATCAACTGACTGCGCCGTGATCGGGGCTTTCGGGGGGAACTTCCTTGAGGCCGGCCATTCAATGTTCGGGTACCAGGAGTTCATGGAGAGACTGATTACCGACCGGTCTCTTACGGAGTTCTTTCTCGACCGGCTTCTCGAAACTTATATTGTAGATCTGGAAAAGTATCTCTCTACCCTTGGAGACGACATAGATATTATCCAGATTGGCGACGATTACGGCACCCAGGAAAACACGGCGATATCTCCCCGTATTTTCAGATCTGTCTTCAAGCCCAGACTGAAAAACCTGTGTGACTTCATTCACAGGAAGAAACCCGATCTTTTCATCTTTCTTCACTCCTGCGGATCAGTCTATACCTTCATACCAGATTTCATAGAAGTCGGTGTTCAGATACTGAATCCGGTTCAGACCAACGCGAAGAATATGGAACCGGAGAGGCTGAAGAAGGAATTTGGAAGAGATCTCGTCTTCTGGGGAGGGGGATGCGATACACAGCACGTCCTGCCTTTCGGAACACTGAAGGACCTTGAGGACGATATTCGCCGCCGCATCGACATTTTTTCTCCTGGGGGAGGCTTTGTCTTTGCGCCCATCCACAACATTCAGGCCGAAGTATCACCCGAGAAGATCTTCAGACTTTTCGGATGCGCGTACGAATACGGTTCTGACATTATTCGCTGAAGAAGCTGCTCTATTCTAGACTTGACTCGTTATATTATGAACGATTATTCCTACCGGCCCTGATGAAGGCGGCGATATTCTCAGGAGGAGTCTCCAGCGGGATGTCACATCCTGAACTCAAGATGAAATTGGGTACGTCCTTCATTTTCTCCAAAAGGTTTGCGGTTTCTCTCTCGACCGCCTCTCCGTTTGACTGAAGGAAGACCTTGACCGGATCTATGTTGCCTATAAGGAAAACATCTTCGGGAATTCTCTCTGCCGCATCCTTCAGGTCCACCATGCTGTCAAGGCTCAGTCCGTAGGCGCCGCTTGCGCCCATAGGTTCTACTATGTGTTCAGTGTCTCCGCAGATGTGATAAATTAAAGGTTTTGAAAGTTCTGATCTGAGCTTTTCAAAATACGGTAGCGCAAAACGTTTGAACTGTCTCTTGGATAAGAGCACCGCCGTCGGTTCAAGCACGGCTATCGTGTCCGCGCCGTGGTCGATAAGCGCTCTCGAGTATTCACCTACAATCCTTGTACAGAAGTCTATTACTCTCTCTGCAAAATCCGGCTCTTCTATCAGCTTCATACAGAGGTCTGTAACCCCGACCAGTTCTCCTGCAAGGCTAAGTGGACCGATAACGTAGCTTCCCCTCATTCCCGGAAGTTTTCTCGCCATCTTATCTGCAACTTCTGTGAAGATACTCATTCTACCGGAGACTCCGCTCCAGGAGTTTTCGACAGAGGCCAGCTCGTCGCGTCCCTTTATTGGATGTTCCTTAACGTAGGGATTGTCATCCTCGGGGAAAACGATCTCAAGTCCCAACGCCTCGGCCTCTACCGTCAGGTCCATCATGAAGAATATCCCGTCGGGCTGAAACTCCTCCATAAGCTTCGACAAAGAGTTGAACTGGATTTCCGCGTTTGTGAGATTCTCTTTAAGTTTTGTTCCCGTCAGTCTTGCTCCCGGCGCGCCGAGCAAAGGTATGATTGATCTATTGAAAGCCATTCTTTATCCCTCCCTCAAGGCAAGATTCTCAACGAAGATCTCGTTGAAATCCTTTCTCCCAGATAGTTCTACATAATGTATCTCACTGCTGAGACTTTCCGCTCTCTCTCGAATCCCGCTGTCGAGAACTGCCAGAACTGCACCCAGACCGGCCGCATTGCCGACGGGTGAGACTCTTTCGACTGGCACATTGGGAAGCATGCCTATTCGCAGGGCATTTTCCGGATCGATGTAGTTGCCGAAGGCTCCGGCAAGCAGAATCCGGTCTATATTTCGCGTTTCGATGCCTGCCCGGTCCATTAAGATGGATACTCCTGCTCGAATGGCTGCTTTTGCAAGCTGCACTTCACGTATGTCTTGCCTGTTTATCCGCACTCTTCCCGCCGTGCCTTCAAGCTCGAAGTGTTCTCCCTTGATTCGTCCCGATTCACTGACTACGCCCGCATCTATCATTACGGCAATCGCGTCTATCAATCCCGAACCACATATTCCAGAGGCCTTTGACCCATTCACCGTACTGAACCCGATATCTTTTCCGTTGAGCCACACATGGTCCACCGCTCCCGGTCTGGCAATAGTTCCGTGGCTTATATTGCCTCCTTCGAATGCCGGACCTGCCGCGGTGGAGCAAGCGAAGATTCTTTCACCGCTTCTGAGGGCCATCTCCCCGTTGGTTCCGATATCCACAAGGAGAACGTTGCCGTAATCTTCTGCAAATCCCGAAGAGAGAATACCGGCCGTGATATCCGAGCCCACATAGGCAGAGATTCCGGGCATTATGTAGATTTTCGAATTTGGAATGGACACTTCTAAATCCAGTTCCCGCGACTCGAAGACCTTTCCTCCCGTGAATGCCGGTATGAAAGGCGAGGAGGCGATTCTCCCGGGGCTTATCCCGAGAAGGATATGGATCATCGTAGTGTTTCCCACTATCGAAGTATCGTAGATTCTTTCCTTCGGTACTGCGCTTTCTTTACAGAGATCGTCGATCAGCTTGTTCATTGTGGCAAGAACTGCCGCTCTCAGTTCATCGATTCCCTTATATCTCTTCATAGTGTAATCTATTCTGGAAATGACATCCTGGCCATATGCAGACTGGGGATTGGAAGCAGATCGAACCGCTACGATCTCTCCCGACTTGAGATCTGCCAGGTAAACTGCGAGGGTTGTCGTGCCTATATCGATTGCGATGCCGAAGATACCGCTTTCGTCAGAGAAAGGTAGTAGGTCGATTACTTCACTTCCGTACATGACGGCCCTGCCTCTGTAATCTAGCTCCCTTATGACATGGGGAAGCCTTCTCAGAAGATTGAGTCTGTCAATCCCCGGCCTTTCGGTAACGAGGGCACTCATCAGTCTTGAGTAGTCTGAAGCCTGGTCATCAATATCCGGCTTGCAAAGAGAAAACTCTTCGAGCCTAATCTGTGGAGATATCTCTCTTATCGAGGCCTTCGGAAGAGGCCGTTTGGAAACTGCGGAATCAACTGCCAGGTCTTTCGTTTTGACTCTGACATCGGTCATGACTTTGAACTGGCAGCTCAGCCTGTATCCGGCCGCAATCTCGTCTCGTGTCAGAAGTCTTGCCTCGGTAAGGGTTGGCGGGAAGGCCTCGCTTCCATCAGTCACAAGCGCTTTGCACTTTCCACAGTTTCCCCTTCCTCCGCATACGGCACTTACTGGCTGCGATTCCCTCCTCAAAACATCGAGAAGAATCTCGCCTCTCTTTGCCGTTACTGTTCTCTGCGAAGGCAGGAATGTGACCTTATACAAAACTTCCTTCATTACTTATCCTCTCTCCTCTTAGGTATCCTCAATCTCATTTAACCTATCCATTCACTCGAGAGCGACACCGCAGCAGGCTCCTTCTGGGCAGCAGGGGTCTCTCCGAACGAATAACTGTAAAGCGAGAACTGACTTCTTCTGCTCCAACCTCATACCAGCAACTCCGAAACTGGTCGGAGAGACTGCTTATTGAGACTGAGCCATTCTATTCAAGGGAGTTCCTCAGCTTCTCATCATATGGGGCGCTTCTGTAGTGACAGTCAGCCCTTCTGCAAACCATGCAGCTCCTGTAATCCTTCTCGGACTGAAATGCAATTCCCGAAATAGACTTCGTCGGAATCATGAGAAGAGATTCCTTCAGTTCGACCCCAATCTCTTCTTTCACATTTCCAATCAAGGAAAACAATTCCCTCTGTTGCTGCAGAGCCCGGATCTCCGCGTCTCCCGAACCTGGAGACATCCATACGAGGTTTTCGATCAGGTTATTCCTGGAAATCTCGCTTCTTATGAATAAGGCTGCCTCATGGAGTATGTGTTCCAGTAAACTATCCCAGAAAAAGATCTTGAGAAAGTCTGTACGATCAAGCGGAAACTCGTCAACTTCTCGTCCGGAAGTTATGACGAACGGGAAGACTCTGCCGACCGAACGGAGTTTTTTCGAAAGGAGACGGCTTTCGAAGCGAACCCCTTCTATCGTGACTTCGTCTCCACTTACGCGGTCAACGAAGCAGGTCCTGTAGATCGCCTTTGGGTTCGCAGTCTCTCGGGCTTTCTCTACGAGCTCTCTGAAAGTCGTCTCTTCCTCAGAACCGGCTCTGATCCGCAGGCTTTCTACAAGCGAAGCCACATCTATATCGAAAGGAATGCCTTTCAAAACTGAGATGTTTTTCTCACGTTCTGCCATGAACGGACCTAATCGGAGGTCGATTCGACGTATCTAGCGAGAGTTGAATTCATTTCCGGCCTCCAGCATTGCCAGGTAGTTTCTCACCGGGATGTAGTTGGCGACGGTGTTGCCCGTGCCCAAAGCATATCCGCCTCCCGGAGCGCATTGTTCGAGAGTCTCGAGTGTTCGACTCCTAACTTCTTCAACGGAAGCGTGGCATAGAAAATCAACATCTATTCCACCGAGGATCGAGATTCTCTTGCCCCATCTTCTCTTAACTTCGGGAACAGGCATTATCTGGTCTTCAAAGGAGTGTTTCGCATCGACTCCTGCGTCTATGATATCGTCCATTACAGTGGTTAAGTTGCCGCAACTGTGAAGGACAAAGGGTTTACCGTTTGCATGGACCACACTGGCTATCTCTTTGTACCACGGGAAGACCAGTCTTCTTAGATGTCTCGGAGAGAAGATGGTCGATGTCTTGTATCCGAGATCGTCTCCAAAACAGTACGCGCCTACGCAATCCATTGAAGAGATGATTTTCGCGGCTCCGACGAGAACACTGCCGATCATTTCATTGAGGGTGCTGACCAGCTCGGGATCCTCGTAAACGGCCATGGAGAGATTCTCAACACCCATCAGGAAGCTGGAGTGCTCAAACGGCCCACCGGAAGCCCCTCCAACTACTTTCATTCCTTCCGGAAGGTGGTTTCCCAGCTTACGGAAAAGGTCGAAATCAACAGCTTCCTCTGGCTTCGGCCAGTCCGCTTCCCGGAGGTCTTTCAGGGTCTTAATAGGGCCACCCTTTTCATTCATCCACTTCCTGCTTTCTCTGCGGTATGTTGCCGTGTCTTCACCATGAATGTAATCGGGAGTGGGAAAGCGGGGAGCCTGATAGAAAGGAACGTAGTCATATCCCAGTTCCTCATAAAAACCGACCAGCTGGTCGAAGTACCTGTCGGGATCTTCTTCCACTTTGGCAAGTTTGTAGCCCATCACTTCTTCCATTATTTCATCGTCCGCAAAGAGTTCAAAGAACGGAACTCTGCAAGGTTCTCCATTACGCCTGAAGACGTCCTGGATCACTGAGAAATCGGGTGCCGGTCTCAACTGAATCCCCCCATTTTTTCCAAAGAGTCAAGTCTCCGGAGACTCCGATCGGGTTCAAGTGTATCGGGTACTCATCAAAAGCATTCTAGCATCAATCCACATCTCAAATGAAGCTTCGACGGAAGCTCCCTGCACTTTCGGGAAAAATAAAGG
>DSBT01000336.1 GCA_011045915.1 Mesotoga infera | reverse complement strand
TTCGGAGCAATTTCGAGGGTGTTCCTGGTCAAAATCCACATATTGTGAGTCAACTACTACTCTCTTGAATATGACGACCTCTTTAACGGGAAGAAGGTAGTAGTTTTTCAGGAAGCCCTAAATACGGTCCATGAAGAGTAAGAGAGAAGCCCCTCTTCGTTCTGCTCGACGTTTCCTAGCGACTTGTTAGCGGCGTAAAGGTTCATCCCTTTACACACGAAAATCACGGGAAGATACTCTGCGTAGATCTCCTGCCATTCGTCGTAATACGATTTTCTTTCGATCGGGTCCATAGCGACCTGGCCCTTTTCAAAGAGTTCGTACACTCTCTTTTCCCAGTCAAGCATGTTTTCCATTATAGGAAGATTGGTATCGGGATCTCTCGTTGTTCTGTGCCAGTAGTAGAGCTGAGTTCCCGGCTGCCAGATCGCCTTTCTCAACTGGGGATCGGGCTGGTTCCCGAAGGCCCTTATTCCAGCTTCGAAGCTGCCGGCGCCGAACATCTGGCCGGTTAGAGAGCTATCGAGTATCTGGAGGTTAACCTTTATTCCGATACTCTGCAGATCCTGGGAGTATATGTATCCGATGTCCTGGTACTCCTGCGGAGAGCTCTGCAGGGTCAGGACGAACTCGAACTTCGTCCCGTCGGGATACTCTCTGAAGCCGTCACCGTCAACATCTTTGAATCCAAGCTCGTCTAGAATTCTCGCGGCCTCTGCCAGGTTGAAGGGTCTGCGAATCTCTTCGACCTTTGGATTGTAGAAGGCCTTGTTCGAAGGAAGCACAGGAACTCCTCCAAGAACGGCCAGTCCATTGTAGACCTCATCGATGATCCTCTCTCTGTCCACGGCATATTCCATTGCCTGGCGGAACTCCGTGGCTCTGAAAACCTCTCTCAGTTTCGGGTCCCCCACATCGAAATTGAAGGCGATGTGAATCGGGCTTGGAGTTGGCTGAGTGGGCTCGGCAAGAAAGACCCTGAATGGTCCACCGGCCAGTTCCCTCTCCTTCAGGATCGGGAAGTCGTTTCCACTAACCGCCATATAGTCTAGCTCTCCGGCCATGAACTTTGCAAGCCTCACCTGCGCATCGCTTACAATCAGATACTCTATCTTGTCTACGTAGGGAAGCTTGTTGCCATATTCATCGACCTTCCAGTAGTTTGGATTCTTCGCCATGACGACTTTCTGGTCTATTATGTATTCCGAGAGCATGAAAGGCCCGTTTGCCGGGATCTCTTTCAGAGGAGTGTTTGTGAGCCATACGTCATTGACTGAATCGGGACGGTCCTTGTCGATCTTGCCTTCTAAGGCATGGGATGGGTAGATGTAGGCGTGCGATAGAACTGTGAAGAAGGCGGCATACGGCGCGGGCAAAATAGCCTTGACAGTGCTGTCGTCGACCTTGACCCACTCAATTGGTTTTGCTTCGATTGTGAATCTGGCTACGGAGTTTCCTCTGGCTACGGGATTCATAACGAAGTGCTCAAATGTGAAGATTACGTTATCGGCGGTCAGAGGGACGCCGTCGGACCATTTCACGTCTCTCAGGTGGAAGGTGACCTCTTTGTTGTCTTCCGATACTTCCCACGACTCTGCAAGGGCGGGCCTGATTGCTGACGTAACCGGATGAGCCTCGACGAGTCCTGTGAGCATCTGTCCTGCAACTGAGTAAGCGTTGCTATCGAGAGTACCGTAGAAATTGAATGATTGGGGGGAACCGGTAAGTGCCAGGTACAACGTTCCTCCCGTGCTGGGGTTTGGATCGGGTGTCAGTAAGCTGTCTTCCACGAATGGAGCTGCCATTAACATGGCGGTGAAAAGAACTGCGAGAACTAACAGAAAGATTCGCCTCACGGTAAAAACCTCCTTTATGTTTTCTCTCCCGTCGGGGAGATCAAGGTAAAGCCAGTTTTCCAAGGACAACTCTCTTTCTCGCTCCCGTTACAGACGGAACGTTTGCCTCTACCCCGTTAAAGAACTCCTGAGCTAGAACTGCCATGCCCATTGCTTCCTTTGCCTGTAAGAAGGTTCTGTCAGGCACTTCTACATCAAGGCCGCTCAGTTGTTTAAGATCTTCGATCATAACGGGGTTAAGGGCTCCCCCTCCCGTAACTACTATTCTTTTCCCCAAAGGTAAATACGAATTGATGCTTTGAACCAACTGGAATACGCTGAACCTAACGAGGGTTCTAGCAAGGTTGTCCGGAGAGGAGATGGAGATCCCCTCCAGGAAGGCATCGTTGTAGACCTCTCTTCCCGTCGATTTTGGGGGCCGCCTCTCAAAGTATTTTCGGTCTCTCTCCACGAGAACGTCTAGTATCGCGCTGTCGACAGATCCCCGTGCGGCGATTTTGCCCCCTTCGTCAAACTCCATGTTGAAATGCCTTTTTGCTACTAGATCTATCAGGCAGTTGGCGGGACCTGTGTCGAAGGCCTTAACATCCTCGAGTTTCTCGGCCACATAAGTAACGTTAGCTATTCCACCTAGATTTACTGCGTAGATGCCGCTTTCAAAATAGATCCAGTCGAAATAAGGGATGATGGGCGCACCCTCCCCTCCGAAAACCATGTCCTTTTTCCTGAAATCGAAGACCACCGGAAGGCCAGTCTCGGACGATACAATATCCGCTTCGCCAATCTGAAGAGTGGCATGAACCGCTGGATCGTGGTAAACGGTCTGTCCGTGGTATGCGATTGCCTCAACTTTGACTTCTGTCCTTTCGAGAAAGGATTTGATTGCCTCTGCGTGCCTAATGCCAATTTGGAAGTTCATAGAATTGACTCTGTCAACACCGGAAAACGACGGATTGAAGGTTCTTACTATCTCATTCTGGAACCGGGACTCGAACTGAGCTGAAGAATGCTCGAGAAGCTTCACTTTCATAGACTTTCCGCTCCCGGAGCAATTCACTACTGCAAGCTCCAAACCGTCGGCTGACGTTCCCGACATGACTCCTAGAATGTTTCTTGATTCTCTGGAGAGAAGATCTTTTATCTCATTCCAGATCATCCGAGGCTCCCAAATATGAGGTTGTGTAAGCGCCTTCTGATTCTTTGCATTTGAGGTATAGTGTCTCTCCTGCTGATGTTCGTTCGGTTGGAGAGAAGAATGACAAATAGCCCCGTGGCCGGGTCTACCCATATTGAAGTCCCAGTGAAGCCGGTATGACCAAAGGCCTCTTCTCCGAGTATGTCACCGGCACTGGAGCCCCTTGCAGGTGCCATCCAGCCTATATGCCGTTTGCTTTCTCCAATTGACAATGTTTCAGAAATGAACGTTTCAAAGACCCTCAAAGGTACGAGTCTCGCATACATTAGACTGGAGACGAACCTGAAAAGATCTTCCGCCGATGAAAAAACGCCGGCATTTCCGCTCACTCCACCGAGATAATACGCGAGTTCGTCATCCGGCAGACCTCTTAGAACCTTTCCGTCCCGTTCGCTTGTCGGTGCCACGTGCTGGAGATCCTTCGGCAGGTATGTAGTCGAATTCATGCCAAGAGGTTCAAAAATCTCCTGAGAACAGAACTTGGCGAATCTCATAGAAGTGGTTTTCTCGACAACGGCCATGAGAGTTATGAAATTGAGACATGAGTAATTTATCCTTTCCATTGGCGCGGTCTCTGGTTCTAGATCTATGATGGATTTCAGCAATTCACGTCCCTTAAGCTCTCGCCAAGCTTCAGAATAGGGCTGCATCCCCGAGGTATGGGTCAGGAGATGGAAAATCGAAATTTCCTTCTTTGATTCGGATACGTCGAAGAAATCTCCAAGCGTATCCCAGAGTGAAAGCTCTCCACGTGAGACGAGAAGCATTACTGCGCTTGTGGTTGCTACAACTTTGCTCATGCTTGCGATGTCGTACACCGTTTCAAGTGTCGTTGGAATATTGTCGTCTACCGCGATGTATCCGTAGGCCTTCTTGTAAAGGACCTCGGTATCCTTCCCTATCAAAACGACTGCTCCCGGATACACTGCTTTTTCAATGCCGCACGAAACTATTTCATCAACTTTATTCCAGATCAAAGTGAACCTCCTTGTGTATTATGTTGTCCGCCAACGGTCGGCAGTTGCAAATTGTTAGTTACAAGTTGCA
>DSBT01000335.1 GCA_011045915.1 Mesotoga infera | reverse complement strand
CCTCTGGTAATCGTGGTTGTTTCTTACAACGGATTCCCAGTATGAATCCCAGGTACTGGACAAGATCCTCTTTATGCCCTTGAATCCGGGCTTGTTAAGAATGATTCCCAGTTCTTTCATGAAGGCGAGTCTCTCGTAGTTGGGCTGAATATCTTCCTTTATTACTTCCTTGAGGAGCTCGTTGTCCGGATCCAACAGTCTTTCCATGATATCCCGGTGATGGTGAAAGGATATGGCCCTTGTAAGTAATGCCTTGAGACATAGATCCTCTATTTTGAGATCACTCGCATCTGCAAGGAAGAAGGCAGCCGATAGAAAGCTGTGCGGAATATGAGGATCCAGTGATGATACAGAAAGAGGATCGATTTTGATCGATTTCCTCAAGCCATTCTGAAAGGGCGTGTAGTTCTTCCCCAGGTCATGGTAGACTGCTGCTATTCTTAATAATTCGTTCAAATCGGGGAATGATTTAGGCCAGGAACTCTTTATTCTATTCCCATACTCGTCTAGTAGTGACAGGGCGTTATCGACCACAGCCTTCGTATGGACGAAGAGCGTCTCAGGTGGTTTCGACTTGGCATAGATCACAACTCCAGCCAAACAGGGTCCCCCTCTTCATCTATTCTTGCTTCCTCTATGTTTGGCCTTTCAATATAGAAGTAATCTCCCCATTCGAACTCTCGGATTACTGAGGGTGGTGCCTTTTTCTTTCCCTGTTGCGGCACTTCCCTATACGAATAGGTCAACGGCAATCTGTGAAGCGTGCCGGAAATACCAAGTGAATCTGCCATCTGCTTTGGGATAAATGCGGGCTGGCCATACTCTTCTTCAGTTTCAGGGTCGTTTACTTGCACGAGGCCCGCGCTAACGATCTCAACAAGATCTTCTGCCCTCCCCAGAAAAGGGTAGTATGGCGGCGAACCGAAGACATGAAGGATCTTCTCAAGGAGTAGGTGGTCTTTAGAAGCTATGTGTAATGTAAGCGTAACTCCATTGAGTACGTTAACTACGATCGGTCTTTTCTTTTCAATGAAAGTATCTTTTTTTACTTGTGAAATCTTCTTATACCACTGGTAATCCTCCATGATGCCATTGTGAGAGCCCTGAATACTGAAACTAAGCCCCGGAATAAGGCCATCGGCACCCAGAAGGCTGTGTATCATTCCATTTACAGTACAGGGTGTAGGAAGCGGATAACTCTCGACTATCTCCAGCGAGAAAGGGATTCTGTAGACCGCCGTCTCTTGGTATAACTTCGCTTTAAGAAGTTCCATAAGATCACTGCCCGCTGTATACAGACTCGACCAGATTCTTCATTCCCTCTATCGCCTGTTCGGGCGACAGGACACTTTCGTCGAAATCGTTTCCCCAGTAGCCTTTTCGTGCGCCGATAAATGTTTCACCATCATCTATAGATTCGGATATTTCCTTTATTGGGTCAAGATCTATTACTGGTTTGTCTCCGTCCCAGGTAATCGAAATGGCGTTCATGAAAAACGGATTCTTTATCTTATAGACTCCTCCTGCAATGAAGACTGGTTTCAGATCTTCTCTTCTACCGCGGATATCTCTGTAGAGATACTTGATTATCTCCAGTAGTTCACAAACTCTCTTGCTTCTCTCTTCAGTAGAAACCTCTACCTTTCTTTCCTCTTCAGGCAGCGATAGATTCCATGCTTCGGTACCCACTCTGTCGAGATCGACCGTAACGGTGTACCTGTAGAGAGATCTGTGATTCTCGGCGTTCGCAATGTTAGGTTGTTTTCCAGCTCTGTCGGCTAGCCATTTGTTCGTCTGGAACTCTACTTCATAGTTGAATGGTTCAAGGGCGATTGCGGGAGTTAGTCTTACAGGGGCAACTCTGGTTGCCGTTTTATCGTCACTACCTTTGCTTTTTGTCTTCATATAACCGAACAGATCGATCTCGGGAGAGGCGGCTATGCTCTCTTCTTCAGCAAATTGAACTACTTTGCTTTCACTATTAAATGAAGAAAGTCTCCAGCCAAAGCTCTCGTTGCCCATCTTGACTATGCTGTATCTGAGAGACTGTCTGGAGGAGAAATCGTACTCATTTCCATTTGCACGCTTAAGCTTCTTGAGAGTGGCCACATTTCCGAAACCCTCACCGAAGTTCAATGATTGTCCTTCCACTACAACGGTTAATGTCAAGCCCCTGTTGTACTTTTCCATTACTGGTTACCTCCTTTATCTTCGTTGTTGTCTATTCCTTTTCCCATAAGGAATCCCGTCATAAAGGCAAAGGCCTTCTCTTTGAAAGTAGCGGCTTGAGACTCGCTAAGAAGCCCCACTATCTCCTCTGGAATTGATCTGTCGCTGTTTATGTATATCTTCAGTAGATTTTCGTAGAACTCCTCGGCTTTGTTGTTGTGGATGAGCGAGAGGAGAACGTAAGACATTCTCTTCTTTTTTTCCAGCTCAAAGTGTGTGAAATCTCTCTGACCTATTTCCTGATACTTTCTCAATATGCCATAGTTACCTCTTTCGCCCATGTTCTTTGCACCTCCATCTATCTCCGATCTAATTGAGTTTCTTCTTGCGGATAAGACAATTGTATTGAAAGCAGATATGAGCAACCAGACGAAATACTTATCGTTCTTTACAAAAGTTCTCAGAGCAAGAAAGACCGGTTCCATTAAGTCTTTGCCACTAATGAGGTTCTTTAGAACCACTTGTTTCATATAGCCTTCTTCGTTTGTTCCTTCATTCAAAGGTATGCTTCCTCTTATGTTCTTAAGGTTCGTATCCACAGTCTTGGGATCGGCAAAGAGTCTAGCGACATCGGGAGAAAAACTATAAGTTTTGAGATTTGGAGTATCATCCTGTCGCTTTGCAAGCATCTCTATAAACTGCATATTCTCAAGTGACCACTGCGATTTCCTCTTTATGTGGCCTGATAGAGATAGCTCTATAACTCTCTCATATAGGGTCTCCCCCTTCTCAAGGGAGTGTATAAGAGAGATTCCTTCGTTCAAATTGAACAGTTCTTCTATTCCAAGAGCCGCAAGGTTTACGAACACCTCGTTTGTCTTGTCAACATGATCGTAAGGCTTCCTGGTCAATCCAGCGTAAGCGCAGACCAGTAAGAACCTGCAGACTGGACAAACGTACATATGCGGTTCCAGATCAAAGAAATAGTTCATGAAACTATCCGGACTTACTCCAAGGGAAGAGAACAAAGATTTCGAGAAGATGGATTTTCCTTTCTCAAGAGGTTTTGACCTTACCCTTGAACACAATGAACAGAGTGGCTGAGAATCATCCTGTGTTTCATTAATTGAACTGGTGGCGGGGATTACGAATTCTTCTTCTATGAGTTCTGCTCGTTTCTCTGTCTTACTAGACGGATTTGCTATGAGATTCAGATTTGGGTAATAGTTTAGAAGCCAGTTGAATTCATTGGGAAACTTCGAGAGTTTTTCAAGTGTTTTTGCTATCTGTTTCTTCCTTTTGGTTAGAGATTCTTTGTTCTTCGGCTTTTCTGTCAGTTGTTTGTTTGTTTCATTCAGCGCCTCTTCAAGCTTCCCAACCGCAGTCTGTATCTGTACTTTAAGGTTCTCCTTATAGGGAAGATCGGTCAGAATTTCCTTTGTAAACCAGTAGAGACTGTAGGCAAGATACTTGTGCCCGAAGTTATCCAACAGGTCTTCTGTCAGCTCTATTGAACCGTCTTCGTTGAAGAGCGTGGTGATATCCACACCAGAATGCTTCAAGATTCTCAGCAGACCTACTATTCCCATGTTTATTAGCCAGTTAGATGCGTAGACTTTCATGATATCAGCTCCAGCATTCCAAAGCCCTGCGACGTCCTCGTTCCTATTCCAGCATCATACAGGAACTGAAGCATATTGGTCGAAGAGATTAGTTCGAAAATCCCTTTGAATCCTGTGTGGTAGGTTCCCATGTGCTTCACCACTACTCTTTTCAGCTCAAGAGGAATAAGCTCTACGCTTCCTTCAAACTCCTCTGAGAAGTATTCTTCATATCTCACTTTGCAGAAGTGATTAAGGCTGCCATAGAAGGCATCTTCTCCAGGCAGCAGATATCTTGATCCAATATCTGGATTTGATTTTATTAAGACGGGACAGATAGAACGAACACGGATTCTATCTTTAGATCTGATAAGAGTGTTTACAGGCGTAATGTCTTTGAGCTTGATCTTTGAGCCAAAGATTGCGTATTCGCGGTTCTTCCTGAGCCCGTTATAGATCATTGCTATGAGTTTGGTGTCTGGGCTGGAGAGTTCAAAGAGAAACGTTGGGGAATTCAGAACAATATTCTCCCTCTTCTTGTCTATTCGCATATCCTTTCCAAAGCAACAGTTGAAGACGATATTTCTGCCGGCACGTCCACCGTAAACTCTTTCAAACTCTTTTTCAGAGGAAGTTCTTAGTGATTCCTTTATAAGCGACATGAATCCCTTTCGGTAGTCCAGAGGAAAGGGATCCGGAGTTTCATATGTTGCGAGCAATCGCAAAATCATCACCTCAATTCATCTTGTACAATGTTATTCATATGAAAATTGTTGGTAGAATGCTAATGTAACGCTTTGCTTTAGTTAAGTGCCACTATACTTGACACATGCCTTAATAAGAACTAATTTAAGTACATTATATCTCTTGTAACATAAAAATCAAAAATCAAGATATCTTTCAGTTCTCTTTCTAAACAATCTGGCCGTTTTCACGTTTCCACAGAAAAGAAGGGTTAGAAATCTCAAGTGACTTTTCAATCGGATCAGCTAGTTAAGATTAGACTGGCATATGAGAAGCGAAAGACTTTCTTCCCTGTAGTAGGTGGTAGAAGCATCGCCAATTCGAAGGGTTATCGGTTCTAATCCAAATACCAATGTAGGCAAAAGTAATAAGAGAAAGAAGATAGTTCTTCTCATTTCGATCCTCCTTCTCTCGTTCCAAGCATCCCCAAAAAAATGACCGAATCCAAACAAAATTATAAAGGAGTTTACATTGAAATCAAAATTGACGATTTTGATTGTTAAAAAGAAGACCCGGCTTTGAAGCCGGGCTATAAAAGAAGGTGAAATACAGTGGGTTTGTTTGTGTTCTAGTCGCTCAGAAACATTACGTTTCTCAATCGCTATCTGCAAATAACTATCATTTCACCAGCACCTTCATCGCCGTCTTCCAAAGGCCCTTATTAAGGAACATGACGACGAGGTCTATGAAGACATCCAGAATGAAGTCGAAGAATTCTGGATCGATCTTCCACTCTTCATCCGGAAGCGCGTCCTTTATCATCTGTTTCACTTTCTCTTTCTTCTCAGCCCCGTTGCCGGGAGATTCTACGTAACTAGCGAAGACGGTTATTAGAGAAATCAATTGTCGTATGAAATCCATGGTTACCTCCTGTTGACGTCGT
>DSBT01000334.1 GCA_011045915.1 Mesotoga infera | reverse complement strand
GTATCATTCTAAGCATTATGGACATGAATGGAATGTGGCCGCTGCGGTTCTCAGAGGCTGCAATACGAAGGAACTACTGAAGGAGTACTTCTCAGTGATGGGGAGAAGGTTCGGCATTTTCTTCGAGGTCTTTCCCTATGGTAAGAGAATGCACGAAGCCGCAGATCTGGATTCATTTCTGGATTCCGCTATAGAAAACATGAAAGAAGATGGCTGGCTTATTCAGAATGGCGACACATTTGAACTGACTGAGAGGGGAGAGTCTGAGGCGAAGAAGATGCTCGCCGAACTCGAGAATAGCGGCCGGCTTCTGGAAAAAGCAACAAAATCCGAAACAGTCTCGAGAGTAACGATAATCGTCCACTTCATCCTTGCTGCCTTGAAGCTTCCCGCCGCTATTCTTTCCGGCAGTGTCGGCCTTCTAAATGATTCATTCGATACTCTTTTGGACGGAATCTCAAGTGTTTTCGTGTACTGGGGAGTCAAGAAGAACCACGAACATCTGGTAAGCTTGATTCTTCTACTATTTATGGGAGCAACTGGTCTTTTTTCATTGATAGAAGCTTCATTCAGGCTCGTTTCCGGTGAGATCCCTTCCCCAGACATCCTTACTTTTGCTGCAGTGGCAATTTCGGGAATAGTCTGCGCTCTCTTGTGGTTCTATCAGAAGTACTCAGGCCTTAAAAATCGATCCTTCCCTCTGATTACCCAGTCGGCGGATTCAAGAAATCATGTTCTTGTAGCTGTGAGCGTAGCAATTGGGCTCATCGTATCTCTCGTAAGGATTCCCTATGCTGACGCGATTGTAGGGTTGATCGTTTCCATTCTGATTCTCAAAGGGGCGGCAGAGTTACTGATAGATCTTATAAGATCTGCCAGAGGAGAAGCCATCGACTTCGAAAGATATGGCTTTTCCCTCTTCAACAAGTTCAGATCGAAGCAGCTAAAACGCTGGTTCCTTTTCATGATCGATCAAGGGAAGATTCAGACTCGCGATCAGCTCGAGTGCGAAGCAAAGGCATCTATGGCTTATCAAGATATAGAACCTCTCAGAGCCTTGGGAATTTCCGATTCACACTCAGACGAATCGATAGTTAAGACTGCCCTCGAGGCGCTAGACAAGGAAATGTTGATAACCGAGTACGACGGATACCTCAAGCTTACAGAAACGGGCTCCTCCGAGTTGAGATCTACCCGTTTGTGATTGCCAATTTGAGGAACCGATCAATGTCTTTTCAAACCTCACTTCCAAAGTCGCTTATCTCTTGTCAACTACTAATCTTTCAAGATAACCATGATCATCGAAGTAAAGCGTAGATTAAGAATTAGTTAAGCGTTCGTATGATTGTTTCTGTATGGCTTTTTCAAAGAGGCAAAGAGAAATCAAGGTCGCCGATTTTTCGTTGTGCACAACCCTATTGACAACGACGAGTTTGGCAGAGTAAAATCAAATTGTCAACGATTTAGTTTTGAAAAATGTAGTATAAAAAATTCTGGTTGAGGTGATAATGATGAAAAAGGTATTTCTGGTGTTAGTTTTAATAGGATTGGTTTTCACTGGTTTCTCCAAGAACATAGTAGAAGTAGCGGTTTCAGCAGGCAATTTCACTACACTCGTGGCGGCGGTTGAAAAGGCGGGTCTAGTCGAGACTCTTATGGGAGATGGACCTTTTACTGTGTTCGCTCCAACTGACGAAGCATTTGCAAAGCTCCCGGAGGGAACTGTTGAAAGTCTCCTAAACGACATACCGGCTCTTACAAGAATTCTTACCTATCATGTGGTTCCAGGAAAGTATATGTCCTCTGACGTGGTCTCACTCGAATCGCTGAAGTCCGTCGAAGGCAGCGATATACAGATAAAAGTAGAAGAAGGAAAGGTTTACGTCAGTAATGCAATGATAACTGCAGTTGACATAGAAGCAAGCAATGGAGTAATTCATGTTATAGACACTGTCATCCTTCCTCCGGAAAGAGAGACAAGGAGAATCCCTGAAATTGCTATCGATGCGGGCTCGTTTACGACACTAGTTACGGCTCTTCAGGAAGCCGGTCTAGTCGAAGCGCTTATGGGTGATGGGCCTTTCACAGTCTTCGCCCCGAATGATGAAGCCTTTGCAAAATTGCCCGAAGGAACTTTCGAATCCTTGCTCAAGGATATACCGACTCTGAAGAACATCCTCCTATACCACGTCGTATCGGGAGAATATATGGCTGAAGATGTACTGGGTATGAGATC
>DSBT01000333.1 GCA_011045915.1 Mesotoga infera | reverse complement strand
GGTTTTCTCCGGGAAGCCTCGCTGAAGCAGCTTCTTTCTTCAATACAAATATCCTCTGGCTATATCATATGATCAATCTAGATGTTCGATGAAAGTGAGCTGACTAATATGATCTCAAAGGAGCTCTGATCAGACTATTCCCTGTTCTCTTCTCTTTTCTCTGACAAGGTGGTTTTTGAGAGTGATTTAGGCACGTTTATCAAAGGTATTCTTATAGGGGGATTCATTCCAGCCTGAGAAGTGAAAGAGATAATCGCGGCCCTAAGAAGAGGGATCAGAGTTGCGGTCCCACTAATCATACAGAAGCCTTCGAATGTTTTATCTTCCATATTCCCGGGAGCTTTAAACCTGCCCTTGATTGTTGCATCGAGCTTCAAAGCCATCTTTCTTCCGCTCCGGCCCCTGACTTTGACTGAGAGAGACAACAGACCAAGAAGGCAACCGTTATCGGCACGCCAATATTCAAGCTCTGGATCATCCAGGTCCAGCGAAATTGACATGTTCTTGATCCCCTCCTGGAGAGTAAACGAAAAATCAGAAATTCTGTGCGCCAAGAAGCGAAACTCGGCATTCACTGGCTCAGGCACTATTCTTCATCCCTTTGATGCTTTGATTGCCAACATACTCCCATATTGAGACTCGCTCTTCTGAAGAATCTGGAACCGAAGTACCATCTTTGAAGTCAATCTCAAAAGATACACGACCTCCGAGCTTGTTTACAACGTCAAAAAGCTTTCTTATTGTGAAGTTATAGTCGCCACTTTCGATCTTCGAGACCATTGCCTGGCTGCACTCCAGTTTTTCTGCCAGCTCCTTTTGTGAAAGGGAGTTATCCGCCCGATAGTTAATAAGAGCTGCAGAAATATCCGTCATGACGCTAATCAAGTTCAACTCAAATCTCGTGTCATCGTCTGCCGACTCTAACAACAGTTCGCTGTCTCTCTTGAATAGAGGTTCTGGATTTTCAGTATTCATTCTTCTCTTTCTATCACCTTCACCCCATGAAAACATAAGTAACTACACCTCCTAAAACTTGCACACATTGAATCCCCGCCCGGTCCATTCGCAAATCCTCGACTTCAGTCTCTCGATCGCCTTCTCATACTTTTCATCGGACTCATCAAAGAAGACAAGATAAACGATAACCTTCTTATCATTGAAGAAGCAGAAAAGAATCCTTGCGTTTTCTGGATCATTCCTCTTCGTCTCTGTAAGATGAAGAGAATATATCGAATAACTGGTCTTCGTACGTCTCAAAATCTCCAGGCGGGAAGATCTTCGCGGTTTTGCAAGTTCCGTTTTCATATAATTCTCCCCTGCCTTTTCCAGCAGACCGGTGAACAAAAACCTTTTCTTTATCAAATCCTTCTTTCTGGAGGGATTCTTTTCTACGTACTTGTCAAATTCCCTCTGCATTTTCTCGTCGGATAAGACATCGATCTTTCTCTCCATCTTACCTCTATTTATAACTTATAAGTTGTATTATTGTAAGAACTATCCGTAACGATTATTACTCATTACCACCATTTTGGGTCAATTAATAAGGCATTGCTCGCGATATCGAATGATTTCCATGAGCTTTCGGGATGGTTTCAGTAATCCTCTTGAGTTGATCTCTGGCTGGAGAATAACCGTGTAGTTAGGCCCCGACAATTCTTCTACGCGTGGCCTTTCCTTTGCAAAGGCATCCGAATTACTTATTAGCTTGCATTAATCAGAATAAACTCAGTTCAATTTTCTTGCTGCGGTGTATTCGCTAGTTGAAATATCTATAGCGTCGGCCCGCGCCAAGGATCGAGATTCTGACCAGAAGCTTCGTCAGAATGACCTAATGTGCTGCTTTCCGACTAACCTTACACCGCCATCCCGAGTAACTCATGCTAATCCCTTACTTTGTCATCCTGTGAGAGCACCTGCACAGGATCTACGTCTTCGATCTGCAAGACGGCCGCGTTTGCTTCTTTAGCAGTACTCTCCAAAGGACGAGTCCATGATCTAGGAAGTTGGACGAAAGACGTTATTTTCAAATCACCACGTGCTTGATTCGTTGAGT
>DSBT01000332.1 GCA_011045915.1 Mesotoga infera | reverse complement strand
TCCCGCCTTTTCCCGTAACGTTCACTACCATGGCTCTTTACCACAGCAGCTTACGGCGGTTTGAAGCCTCCACCTGCATGACGGCTTCGAGGGGCCCTCCCTCATCTTCGACTAAGCACGGCTAGAAGTCTCCTTCTTCGCCTTCTTGGCACACCGCAACTCGGAACAGGCAACTTGCAACTGCTGCTCTTCCCGGAGAACGGTGGACCGCTGACGGTCAACGTGGTTTCATCAGCGCACAGCGGATCTTTTTTGACCGCGAAGCGGAACTGGTTTTTGCGAGGCAAAGACTGACCGCACTAAGCGCTACTGGCTGTAACGGAGCCACCAACATTATTTTTTGAGATACGCCTTCAATGCCTCGTCGATCGTCATCGGCTCCAGAATCACCGGCTCGTAGTCCATTTCGGCAAGTTTTTTCAGAGACCGCTCTCCCATAGCCGCCCCGATCCATACAGGGCAGTCACCGATAACCTGGAGGATCTCGGCGAGTTCTGCATGCTTATGATTCTCGAAATAAGGATTAGGCCTTGCTTCCAGCTTGACGGCGCATTTGCCTTCGTCAAGCTCGTAAATATCATAGTATCTTGACTGCCCGAAGTGGTCGTCGTTCAATTTGAAGCCGTCATTGGTCCCGATTGCGATTAACTTTCCCATCTCTCATCCTCCCGATCGTCTTCCTGCAAGGATGTATCTGTAGAAGTCCTTCCCGCGATAGGAGTTCTTCTCGACGTTCGGATTCCTGCTAAGTCTCTCCAGAAGAAATCCGACCGATTCCTCTCTAAACTGCGATTCAATGAAGCTCCTTATGTCTTTCTCCGACATTGGATGCCGCTTGATGATCTCGATCACTGCATCCAGCGCTCTTTTCTCAGAGGTGGTGAAGCTGCTGACAGGGAGATTCTCGATACTCTCAGCCTTCAGGAGGGCGCGGGCATATCTGAGCGTCTCTTCTTCAGGTATTTCTACATTTTCTTCTGCCGGTGGCCTGGCAGGAACATTTATATAGACTCTTGCCGGGGCCAGCAGTTCGATCCTATTCTTCAGTTCTCCCAGAAATCTGTCGCTGTCGTTGTAATCTTTTACGAGCATTACTTCCAGCCAGATTTCACCTTTGAACTCCTTCGAAAATTCGAGCAAACCATTGTATACTCTTTCGTACCTTAGCTTTCCAAAGGGTCTGTTTATTTTTCTGAAGCTTTCCTTATCGATGGCATCGAGGGTCGGCATCACAATATCGAAATCCATTATCTCTTCTCTCAATGATCTCTCAAATAAAAGAGAGCCATTTGTGATTAACACAAGAGGCTTGGCTGTCAATTCTCTTAGTCCATTCACTATGGAATCCAAGGGCTTGTACAGAGTCGGTTCGCCTTCTCCAACAACCGTCACAACATCGAAAGAATCCTTGCCGTATTCTTCTATGAAGCTTCTAGCCTCATTCAAGATTTCCTCCGGAGGATAGAAGGTCTGCCTGGCATTGGTCATGTTATTCGTTCTGCCGAGCTGGCAGTAAATGCACGAGTAATTGCATGTCTTGAACGGTATCGTACAGACCCCTAGAGATCTGCCAAGTCTTCTTGAAGGCACCACTCCGTATACATGGCTCAAACGAATCACTTCCCTAACGGTATTGTTTGGCTATCTTCCTCCCTGTCCTCCCATGCCCTTTCCCTGCCCGCCTCCGCGTTTGAGACCCATTCCTCCACCTCTACCCGATCGAAGAGAGGGATTCTCGGAGTTAGGCCTTATGGCATTTACGGGGCAAGCACTGAAACACTTTCCACATCTGGTGCAAAGCCCGTTGTTAATAAATGCCTTGCCCGCCTTCATTACGATTGCTCCTTCCACCGGACAGGCTTTGATACAAAGTCCGCATCCGGTGCACATATCTTCTCTCACCCAAGGCAATATAGACATCTCCTTTTTCGTTATATATGTTTATTGCATATATATTATATCACCTTAAAATCCCATTTTACAAATCTCCGGAATACTCAGACGTACATCCTGAAAAGAAGCTGCTTCCAAAAACTGTCCGGTGAGACGACCACTTGCCTTTAAGCTTCGCCACTATTCATTGTTGCTTGTGAAACGTGAGATTTCGTCTAGAATAGGAATCATAACACACTCAATTGGAGGTGCAGAAAAGTGAAATCTTCTATTTCCAAGAAAGTCGTCTTTTCCATTATCCTTGTTCTCTTTCTCTCGGCTGTTACTCTGGCCCAGTCTATTACCTTTCTTGTCAATCCCGATTACGATCCCTTCAGTTACCTGGATGAAGGCCATCTGAAGGGCTTCCTCGTCGATCTGATCGGATCGCTGGAAAGCGAAACGGGCATCGACGTCGAGATGAGACCCGTCAAATTCGACGAAGCCCTCGAGATGTTACAGGGCGAAGGGAGATACTGCATTCCCTCTCTTGTCTTCACAACCCAGAGAAAAGCTCTTTATCAGTGGGTGGGCCCCGTTGCCATAACGAACACTTACATTTACACGACGAAAGAGACGACCGTTGATTTCAGCTCCCTCGAAGATGCGAGAAATGCAAACTCGGTGGGTGTGGTAGGCGAATACTATTCACACAAACTCTTAGAGGAACAGGGATTCGACAACCTAATCATTTTTGAAGACGAGGAGTCGTTGCTCGGTGCCCTATTTGACGGGGAAATCGACCTCGCGCCCTTCAACTCGGCAGTTCTGCGACAGCTACTCCAGAAAGAACAGGCCTCTAATCTTCCCGCGCCCACAGTTGCGATCGACTTGGACATGACATACCTAGGTTTCTCGAAGGACGTCCCCTCTGAAATCGTGAGCGCATTCCAGAAGGCTCTCGACGGTCTCAAGAGCTCCGGCTCCTTCTCCGAGTTATACGCCGAGTGGTTCCCCGGACAACCCGTTCCCGGCATCTACACCTTCCTGACCGAGGAGTACCCGCCCGTCACCTTCAGGGGCGAAGACGGAGAACCGACCGGCTTCGTCACGGAGATGGTGAAAGAGATCCTGCGTAGGAACGATATGTCCGGAGAGATTCTTATAGTCCCATGGTCCATCGGCTATGAACTGGCCTCGAATCTGCCGAACGTCTTCCTCTTCAGCATGGACCAGACCGAACAGCGAAGAGATAAGTTCGAGTGGATCGGACCGGTGGGAAAGAACACCGCCTACCTCTACGCCCGCAAAGAAACAGTCGCCCCAGCTACAGACCTCGAGTCCGCAAAAGAGGTCAAGTCAATAGGCACGACGACGAACTGGTGGACGGAGCAGCTACTGAAGGAGATGGGCTTCGAGAACCTCGTGAGCTCTCTCGATCCTCTCGACACCGTCGTACAGCTTTTCGAAGGCGAGACAGATTTGGCAGTCTTCACCGACCTCACTGTCGGCGAGCTCGTCAAGAACGCGGGCTACAGCATGGACGACCTGGAAGCCCTTATTGAGCTTCAGACAAACTACTTCTACATCGCAGCTTCGAAGGGAACGAACTTCGGGATGATTCTGAGCTTCCAGAAGACTCTCGACGAAATGAAGCGCGACGGAAGCTTCGAAGAAACAATCAGAGAGTTCGTGCCGAACATGCTCGTGACATCGCTGCTCTGGAATTCCTCCCAGCTCGATGTGAAGGGTCTTCGAACCTCCATGAACACCCTCTCCGTAGGCGAGATAGCTACCATGGAACTCCAGGAGAACGGCTCCACCGGCTATATCTGGGACGTAAAGATAACCAATCCAAACGTCGTTTCGCTGATCTACGAGGGCTCGATCTTCGAAAGGAAGTTCCTTGACGATTCCGAACTCGTGGGAGCGCCTTATAATGTCCAGTGGGTATTCGAAGCCCAGCAACCTGGCGAGACAGTTGTCATATTCTCCCTCAGACGCCCCTGGGAGAGCGTCCATCCAATACAGACCTTTGCGATAAACATAGTAGTCGAGTAAAAACGAAACATCCATGATCATAGTGGCAGGAAGGCCGCAAACGCCTTCCTGCCTTTGGGGTGTGTGTGTTGCAGTTGCAAGTTGCAGAAATCAAGTTAGCCGTAAACAGTTCACCGTTCTCCGGAAAGAATCAGTTCCAAGTTCTATGTTGTAAGTTGCAAGAATAAGAGTCACCAAGTGCTTTCTAGGAACGTCCTCCAGCCGGCTAAAACAAGTATCCGTTCAATGACATGATCAATATCACTAAAGAGGTCAGAGCTTAATAGACTCAGACTCCATTTTCACACTAAACGAGAAATCGAAGACAAAAAGCCAGTGAGGATAATCCTAAGGACAGAAAAGAAAGGTTAAGCGGAGCCTTTTTCCTGCTCCGCCCACGGGGACACCCCCATGCAATGAGATTATATGACATCCTTAGGAGAAAGTGATCGACAATAAAAGAAGATGCGTGTTGCACGACCATAATGAAGCGTCACTCGGTGTTTTCCATGGAAAGGAACATACTCGATTTTCTGGATCAAGTGAGCTCGCATTTTCTCCACGATTGGAGATTGGTTTGTCAGATAAAGTCCTGAGAAAAGCCAATATAGCAAGAAACGGAAATGAAAGTTAGAATGCTGCCTCTCCGATGTTTTAAGAAGCCCAATTAATGAGATTTATAGACGTTCTTAGATGAAGCCATACCGATTGAGGAAAGTCTCTTGTTGCTCGCCCTTGCGATTCAGCTTTGCTATTAGCAAACGTTCACTCAGTAGTAT
>DSBT01000331.1 GCA_011045915.1 Mesotoga infera | reverse complement strand
AGGCCAAGCGCCGGACCAAGCTTCCTGTGATCCCTCTTCTTCGCCTCTTCAATCTTCTCAAGATAATCCTCGAGATCGCTCTTCTTCGCGAAGGCCGTTCCATAAACTCTCTGAAGCATCTTGTTGTTTTCATCGCCTCTCCAGTACGCACCGGATACGGAAGTGAGCTTGAAATACTTAACCTTGCCAGTAGAGGAAACGTGAGGACCCCTACAAAGATCGACAAATTCGCCTTGCCTGTAGAATGTGACAGTCTTAGCCCCGGTGTCCTTTATAAGATCCTCAATAAGCTCCACCTTATAGGGCTGGCCCTCCTTATCCATGAGAGCTAATGCATCACTCACGGGCAGCTCGAACCTCTCCACCGTGAGATCCTCCTTGATTATCTTCTCCATCTCTGATTCAATCTTCGGCAAATCCTCTTCAGTAATTCTCGTATCGCCTAGATCTATGTCGTAGTAAAATCCATTCTCAATTGTAGGTCCTATGGCAAGCTTGACTTTCTCCTTGCCATAGATCCTCATTACTGCCTGAGCCAGAATATGCGACATTGTATGTCTGAAGAATACTGCAGCTTCAGGATCCTTATCAAGTACCAGTCTAACCGAAGCATCACTCTCAATAGGTCTTTCCAGATCCCACAGCTCTTCATTGACTATCGCACCGAAAGTTCGCCTGGCAAGACCTTCGGAGATGTCTCTTGCAATCTCCTCTGGCGCCACACTGTGCCCGTATTCTCTAATGGACCCGTCGGGCAGTTTTATAGAAATACCCATAATATCCTCCTGATTACGGAATTATCGCCACAGCTTCCATTTCTACCGGCGCATTCTTGGGCAAGTTAGAGACTTCAACGACAGCTCTCGCGGGCTTGTGTTCCTTGAAATACGTCATGTAGATTTCGTTTAGAATCGAGAATTTCCCCATATCTCTAACATAGATGTTCACTTTCACGATATTGTCCAGACTCGACCCGCCGGCGGCGATAACCGCGAATAAATTCTCCAGTGACTGTCTGCATGCTCCTTCGAAATCCGTCACCAGTTCACCGGTCAACGGGTTGAGGGGGATCTGTCCAGAAACAAAGAGAAAACCACCGGCCGCTATCGCCTGAGAATATGGTCCAACCGCTGCCGGCGCCTTGTCAGTACTGATAACCCTCAACACAGTAACACCTCCTATTTTGGTTAATTATATCATTACAGAATAGATGAAGCGACGCATATGCACTTTCGAAAACGCATTCGCAAAGAGAAACAATGTAGAATCGATCTGTATATGATTGAAGAGATAAGAGCAAGCAGAGCCCTTACAAAATCAAGCATCCCATTGACGGATTTCACGGTCAATCCTTATGTTGGATGCACAATCGGCTGCAAGTACTGTTTTGCAAGGTTTATCGGCTCTTTCAAGTACAGCCGCGGCAGATGGGGCAGAGACGTTCAGGTTCGTAAGAATATTGTCTCTCTTCTGAGGAAAGAGATCACTCACCATCCCAAGCGCGCCGTGTTTCTCAGTACGGCCTGTGATCCATATCAGCATATTGAAGAGAAGTATGCGATCACCCGTGAAATTCTGAGAATACTTATCTCTCATCGTATTCCCGTATTCTTAATGTCAAAGTCCGCTTTGCTTAGAAGAGATATTGACCTGCCTAGAGCCTCCGAAGGAGAAGCAAGGGTTTTGATAACGATCACTACGGACATGAACGATGTCAGAAAGATCCTTGAACCCGGTTCATCTACCTTTGAAGAGAGACTTGAGACAATCGACATGCTTATTGCCAACGACATCAAAGTTGGCGCCTTCGTCGGTCCGATTCTCCCGATGAACGCAGCCAGAGTTGCCTTCGAGCTTTCAAAAAGGGTCGAAGAAGTACACATAGATCCGATGAACTACATTTTTCAAGTCAGAGACATCTACAGAAAATACGGCTGGCAGAGATGGCTCACTAGCGATGCGTATGAAAATACTAAAGAAGAGTTCTCTAGATTACTCAAGGTCAATTAGCTAGAAAACAAATCCGGCCGCAATGTAAGGACAGAATTCCATATTTTCTAGTGACGGGCTGAAATCGAAATTCAAACCGCCCTCAAGAAAAAGACCGGAATCGGAAACGCCGAAGCCAGCCCTAACTCTGGCTGGAAGATCCCAGCCTTCGATTTTCCCTCCAAGTACGTCAATCACTCCCCTTACCTGAACACCTAAACCGGCTTTTATGTATAGAACGGTAATAGGAAGCTTCAGATTAAGACCAACATAACTCAAAAACGGATCTGCAAATTCAATCCTTCTTTCTGAAGGCCATACTTGAGCGACAGGAATATCCAGAGAGATTGGCCCAATACTGCCGAGAAGTGAAAGCCTGGCACAGCTAAGGCTGTTTTGATCAGATTGAGTAACATCCACACTCATTCCCAGATCGATCTCCACGGCTATCATAGTTGAAACCAGGGCCAAAGAAAGAATCATCAGAAAGCACACCCTCACAGACAACACCCCCAGGGAAGACTATTTCAAAAATAACGAGTTAACACACAACTATTATAAACCAAGCGCAGTGTAGAGCAAGAACAAGTTGTACAATGAGCCCTTTGCAGAATTTCCAAGAAGCGCAAACAGCAAAGACGGCTCTCAGAAAGACTCTTCCGAGACGAAGGATTTCCATTTTTCATCATAATTGGAGCAATTATTGTCGATACTCACCGCAGGAAAACTATTTGCATCTGCAAACCGTCGAACTATAGCCAGATAATCAGTGTTATTTTCTCCTGTTTGATCGTGATCGACTATAACGGCATTGGCGATGTGCACGAAAGAGATGGTACACTTTGCATGATGTATAATGCATCGTGTTCATTATTTGTTAATCTTTCTTCCCAAAGAACGGGGCGTTCTATGACGGTCCCGCACATGGAGGTGTTTGGATGAAGTTAAAAAAGGTACTCGTAGTCGCAATGGTCATGCTAATTGGGGTTGCTGCGTTTGGCGCAACGATCAAGGTTGCATTGGTTGCACCATTCACAGGACTGGGTTCTATTCTTGGCGACTACATCAAGATGGGCGCGCAGTTAGCGCTCGAAGAGATCAACGCTGCTGGTGGGGTCAACGGGGATCTGCTCGAAATGGTTGTCTATGACGACGCAGCTAATCCAAGCACGGCTGCAAATGTTATAAGAAGAGCTCTCTTTCAGGACAACGTTGTAGCCGTATTTGGACCGAACATGAGCAGTTCAGTCATCGGCGTTCACCAACTCGCGCAGCAGGCAAAGGTTCCAATGCTAGTCGGAGCGACCTCTCCTTCATTCAGGTACTCGGTAATTCCCAACGATTTCCTTTTCAGACTCAGAGCCGACGACAAGGTCAAGGTTATTCAGCTGGTGAAGTACGCAGTTGAGGTTCTTGGAATCGAGAAACCTGGAATTATATACGGCTCAACCGACTACTGTATTGCTGCTCTTGAAGTTGCCAAAGAGGAGTTCCCGAAGTACGGAATCGAAATAGTGGCATTGGAACAGATCAAAGAAGGCGACAAGGATGCAACCGGACAGTTGTTGAAGATGAAGAACGCTGGATTCGATGGACTAATAGGACTTACACACGAATCAGAAGCAGCGGTGTCTGTTAATCAGCTGAGACAGTTACAGATCGATGTGCCGATTATCGGATTCTCTGCATGGGGTGTTCCCGCATTCACAGACCTAGCTCCTGAAGCGGCTGTAGGTGTGTATTCAGTACAGGGATTCAACCCGGTCGATCCCGATCCTGCTGTTCAGGCTTTTGTTGAAGCCTACATGGCCAGATGGGACGGCAAGGAACCTAGTGACCCGGGACAGGCTTACTATGACGGAATGTATTTGCTCGCAGATGCAATAAGAAATGTAGGAACTGACGGAACAAAGCTTGCGGAATACCTTGCAAATGAAGCCACAATTGTCGGTGTGCAGGGCGAACTGAAGTGCGATGAACACCATAATTTCACCAATGTATGTCTGATTTCACAGTTCGACGGAAAAGACTGGCAGATAATCACTAAGTTGTACTAAGCCTCTTTGCGGGAGGGGGCGCTCTGCCTGCCTCCCGTTTACTTTCCTTACAAGGAGTGTGAACAATGCTTCAAGACATTCTCCAGAATATTGTTTCAGGGGCTTCAATCGGTGCCACATATGGACTCGTAGGACTGGGAGTAGTTTTCCTCTGGTTGACGATCTCAAGAATAAACTTTGCCAACATATCGTCGGCGATGTTGGGAGCCTATCTCTTCTACAGTTTCTATACTCAACTGAACTTGGGTTTTTTCATCTCTTTCGTTTTGTCTATAGCCGTTATAGCGCTCTATGGGTTGGGATTGAGAGCCTTCATATATGAGCCCATAAGGAAGCGTGGAGGCGGACGTCTCGAATTCGTGGTCGCCACGCTTATGCTGTGCACCTTCTGGCTCAACTTGATAATTGTTACTTACGGGGCTCTACCGAAGCCATTTCCGCCGGTATTCGGGGGAAGCAACGACTTCATTTCGCTCGGAGGAATAAGAATTCCCTCGCTCTACTTGAACATATATCTCGTAATTGCAATCCTTATGGTCTTCATCTATTTCATTCTAAACAAAACGCTTATCGGGAAATCATTCCGCGCAGCTGCTCAGAACAGGGAAGCGGCTGCTCTCATGGGAATTGACGTGAAGGTAACGACCTCTCTATCCTTCATTCTCGCGACAGTAGTAGTGGGAATTGCCGGAATACTTCTTGCGCCCATTTACTTCGTCTCTCTCGAACTTGGGGGAGGCTCGATAGGGGTTAAAGGCTTTGCTTCGGCCGTACTTGGAGGATTGACCAATCCTTACGGAACGATACTCGGGGGAATATCTCTTGGCCTCCTTGAAAACTTTTCAACCCTCTACATATCCTCCACATACAGAGACATAATATCCTTCTCGGTTCTTGTTGCCGTTCTGATACTGAAACCTTCCGGAATATTCAACTGGAAGAGAAAGAAGATATAGGGGGTGCAAGATGAAGAAGTTGATATTCATTCTCGGGGCAATTCTACTCATAATACTGTTTCCCATTTTCACCAAAAATTCGTACCATCTCTACCTGATGAACAGAGCCCTAATCCACGCGATTCTCGCTACCGGACTGGTCTTTCTGACTGGTTTCGCCGGCCAGATATCGCTCGGACAGGCCGGCTTCTACGCAATAGGGGCCTACACTTCGGCATACTTCACTGTGAAGCTCGGAATGCCAATTACAGTCGGAGTAATCGCGGGAATTGTCATCAGTGTCGTCGCCGGATTTCTTCTAAGTATTCCCTCGTTCAAGCTCAAGGCTTTCTTCCTCTCACTTGTGACAATTGCTTTCGGACAGATAGTCTGGATGCTTGTGATAAACCTCACTCCGATTACCGGTGGGCCGTCCGGCTTTTTTGGCATACCATTCTACTCGGTGGGAAACAACATGCTTTCT
>DSBT01000330.1 GCA_011045915.1 Mesotoga infera | reverse complement strand
TTTGCAGAGATGCTTGAAAATGCCATACGAAAATACCAGAACCGGGCGATTGAGACCGGGCAGGTCATCGAGGAACTAATCAAATTGGCCAAGGAAATGCGCGAAGCTCAGCAGCGTGGCGAAAACCTTGGCATGACCGATGATGAAATCGCCTTTTACGATGCGCTTGAGGTTAACGACAGTGCGGTGAAGGTTCTGGGTGATGAAATGCTGAAGATGATTGCGCACGAACTGGTTGAAGCTGTCAGGCGGAGTGTAAGTATAGACTGGACTGTCCGTGAAAATGCCCGCGCCCAGATACGGGTGATTGTGAAACGGATTCTGCGCAAATACGGCTATCCACCAGACAAACAGGAAAAAGCAACTCAAACTGTTCTGGAGCAGGCTGAGGTCGTCTGCCAAGAGTGGGCTGAAAAGGTATAGGAGCACATAGAAGAGCGATGCACTTGACCGCTATTTCCCTGGAATGTTCGCGGCAAGTGAGCTTTAGCGATATGCACATAGAAAGTGAAAGCAAGCAGACCTGAAATCACATTTTTTTCGCGACGGACTCCGTTTTTACAAAGCTAAAGTGCTTCTTCGAGCAGTTAAGAATAATATCACGATTCGCTGGCAGTAAGAGAAACCGTGGGGCCTAAGATGAGAGCAGTAGTAGAACGGATTCTTAGAAGATTCGAATAACAATCCTACAAGAGTGTGAAGCTACTGAGTTAGTGGTCGAACAATCGGAACTTATAAGCAGTGAATCAGAGTAACCAAATACATTGAGAACCCGCTTTTGGTTCCTGGCGCAAAGCTCAAGGTACTGTCAGATATGAATGATCTGAGTAGAGGAGGCCTGCGTATATGGCAGAAATGTCAATTGTTGATCAAGTGAGTCACAGTACCGTGCGTATTGAATGTAGTCTCGAAGGAGGAAAGACTTCAACTGGAACAGGTTTCTTTTACAGTTTCAAGCGTAGTACAGATACACATGTACCAGTGATAATAACCAACAAGCATGTTATACATGAAGCTTTGACTGGAACTCTGGTGTTCACTCTTACTAGAACTGATGGGACACCTGATTATGGAAGAAATCACACCTTCAAAGTGACTGATTTTGCCAGTTGTTGGAAACCTCACCCCGATGATTGTATTGATTTGTGCGCAATGCCTATTGCTTCCATTATTGAACAAGCATCTGAGAAAGGAGTCAAGCCATTTTTCACATGTCTAGATAGTGGTTTACTCCCAAGAGATTCTGAGATTGAAGACCTGAGAAGCTTGGAAGAAGTAACGATGGTCGGATATCCAAACGGTTTGTGGGACAGAGTGAACAACTTGCCAATTTTTCGACGTGGTATTCTGGCAACTTCTTTTGCAAGAGACTGGAACGGAAAGAAAGAGTTCTTGATTGACGCTGCCTGCTTTCCAGGTTCGAGTGGATCGCCAGTTATGTTAGTTAATCTTGGAAGTTACAGAGTTGGAACCACAATCAATATTGGAAGCCGTGTGAAATTGTTGGGAGTGCTTTATGCTGGTCCGCAACATACAGTGACAGGAGAAGTAAGTATAGTTGACATACCTGTTGTCCAAAAACCTATCTCGGTAGCCACCATTCCGAATAATCTAGGCGTCGTGATAAAGGCGCACTTAATTGAGGACTTTGATGGTGTCTTCAAATAGCATCGTATTCCCTTTTGCCAAATAAGAATTTTGTGTCACTAGATTCGAACAATGACAGGAAAGGTGAGGTGAAAGGGCGTGGAGCACACTACCAAGACTCCTAATTCTGTAACTGAGAGAAAGAGAGCGTTCAAGATTGGTTTGTTGTACGGAATTTATCTAATTGCATATGGAGCAATAGATATTGTCAATCGTTGGAGAGGAGAGTGCCCTAATGATGGTTCAGTTTTAAAGTATCTAGTAATTTTTGCTGTCGGCTCTTTTATGGTATTAATTGCTTCCTTTTTCCTAAATTCGATTAAATCAAATAATGAATCCAAGAGTTCGCTCATAAAAGGAATTGTTTTTGGAGTTGTTTTTTTCTTTATCTTCATTGCTTGTCTTGCAATTACAGAGTTTCCAGGAATGGATGAAGCTCACAGCAACTCGTTATTGAATTCGTTACTGAACAAGATCGGTGCGACTGGGTTTCTTTTCGGATTAGGAGGAATTGTATTCATTATTATTTCATTCTATACCCCTCCCATTACTGAGTTCTTCAAAGAGCACACTCTTGCGTCTGTTATTCAGGTTGCGGCTTCAATGGCAACTGCAATTTGGGCATTATTGGGAGTTGCAATTACAATAGTCTGGGCTCAAAAAGGTTGGGTGGGTGATACAGCAACTCAAGTTAGAGACAGCGGCCAGCTTTCTAACTACATGGGGGCACTGATGCTCACACTCAAGGCTACTTTTAGTGCCACTATTTACACTTTTTCGATGGTCTTTTGGGTCTTCAAGCCATGTTTTGATAGACTCTTATTCCTCAGAAAAGAAGATACAAGAGCAGACCCCGTGGCAAATGAATTGCCACATGGCACGGAAGAAAGAGCCGGTTATCATCTTGCTAAAGCGCTTGAAGAGATGGAGAAAGCTGATGATCTACAGAAGACGAATGCAGAGCTAGCAGAAAGAATCTGCCGAAGAAGTGAACGAAGAGCTGAGTAAGATACCAAGATAGAAGCTGGGAATGTAGTTTTTTTCAAGTCAATTTCTCATCGTATTTTCTAGCTTTTAGCAACAAAGAGGGGGTTTGGCTTTGAGATTGAAGGAAGAGATTAAAAGATCCGGGCACTTTTGGCTTCCCTCAAACCCTGACAGGAAGGTGCCAGGAAAACTAACGATACTTTATGGCGGAAGGATAGAGTTAGAGATTGACGGGCCGTTCGACGAAAGCATAGAAACGCTAAAGCATTTTTTAGATAACGAAGACCCAAGGATCGAGAGAATACTCGGTCGTGTTGAGAAAGATGGCGCGGTAACTCTCTTCGATTGCTTCTATACATCCTGGAATATTTCATTTGGCGCACCCTTAAAGTCACGAATCTTTGCGCGTACCGCCATTTTAGGAATCCATTGCGAAGATAAGGCCTTAACTATCAATACGCTTCAATTCTCGATAGAAGGTATTGATGAATGGGTTGGGATAAATAGTATAGCTCTTGAACACAATGAGAATGAAAAAACGAGTACTATAAAAGCTGCACAACCTCATGAGATTTCTGTCAAACTTAGTAACGACCTAATGCTAATTATTCGTATTTTGTCAAGTATATCGATAATCCTAATGAAAGAGGCAAAGATCACTCAAAAGATCTACTTGAAACTTGTTTCTTGTGAGGGACGCACTATTGAAGAAATGATATCCATCGCTCACAAGGTCACTATGCTGGTCTCATTTGCAACAAGTCGGAATGTGTCTATCGAGGATGTACAAGCTAGATCAGAAAGATTCACTAATGAGGATGGCAAACCCAAACAGTTTTCACTGTTCTATCAGAGTCGCCCATTTTCTTTGGATAAACCTAAGATAGATATTGACAGAATGCTTTTCAGGTATCCTCAGATAAGTACAAATCCAGAGATGGTTTTCCAGAATTGGTTCAAAGCTTATGAAACAAACCGACCAACAATAGAGCTCTATTTTTCCGCAGTTCATGATGGTTATAGTTTCATAGATGGTAAGTTCCTTGCGCTGGTCCAAGCCATGGAGAGTTATCATAGAAGAACGTCTGATGAAACAGTTATGGCGGAAAAAGATTACGAGCAACTATGCAATACCTTGCTTGTGAACTGTCCGGCGGCCAATCGCAAATGGTTATCTGAGAAGCTTGAGTACGGAAACGAGATCAGCCTTAACAAGAGGATCAAAAGCATCATTGAGCCCTTTGAACAACATATCGGTACATCCAAAAATGTAAAGAAGATGATCCGAAAGATAGTTGATACCAGAAACTACTTCACTCACTTTGATGAATCGCTGAAATCCAAAGCAGCACACGGACAGGAGCTCTTGGATCTTTGCAACAAGATGGAGGCAATAATTCAGCTCCACCTTCTTAAGTTATTAGGGTTCGATGAAGAGCAAATCAAAGAGATTTTGGAAAATAACCTGGAACTGAACTACAAGCTGAAATAGGTCTCCGGAACTGAAGGA